>NZ_JBYLHW010000003.1:23648-110739 GCF_057747715.1 Bacillus sp. JST-5
AGTCACTGCGAGCCGCAGCTGGATATTAATAAAGCGGAGGCGAGCGTTTAGTGACGTACGAACGGGAGGCACTCCTGCACTGAGATATAGGAAACACAGCGAGGCACGAGCTGTTGTTGATTTATCGTAGGGGAAGGAGTGGTCGTTCGCTAGTCACTGCGAGCCGCAGCTGGATATTAATAAAGCGGAGGCGAGCGTTTAGTGACGTACGAACGGGAGGCACTCCTGCACTGAGATATAGGAAACACAGCGAGGCACGAGCTGTTGTTGACTTATTGTAAGAGAGCGAGGTTATCGTGTAATTTTTCAACACATTTTCCGAAACAATATAAAATCCTGCAGAGTAAATTCTGCAGGATTTTATCATTAATCTTCATTGATCATTTCTTCGTATTGTTCAGCAGTCATTAAATCTTCAACTTGACTTGCATCAGATAATTCAACAACAATCATCCATGCTTTTTCATATGGAGATTCATTTACAAATTCCGGATTGTCATTTAATTCTTCATTGACTTCAACAACTTTTCCACTAACAGGCGCGTATAATTCAGATACTGTTTTAACAGACTCAACGCTACCGAATGGTTCATTTGCTGTAACTTCGTCACCAACTTCAGGTAACTCTACGAATACGATATCTCCTAACTCAGATTGAGCAAAGTCAGTAATACCGATTCTTGCTAAATTCCCTTCCACTTTTACCCATTCATGTTCTTCTGAATAACGTAACTCTTTTGGTGTTGTAGTCATAATGTTATCCCTCCAGTATTACTATGTATTTTGCAAAATATTCTATCATGTTAATGATGACATAAGGAAGAATGGAACACAAGCCAGAAAATTATTTTTCTATCCACATTTTTTCAAAAGCATCTTCCTTAAATCCAACCGTTACTTTCGAACCGTCCGTAATAATCGGACGCTTCAATAGCATTCCATTTGAAGCTAGCAAATCCAACATTTCGTCTTCTGTTAACGTTTTCATCTTATCCTTTAGTTGAAGTTCTTTATACAGATTTCCACTTGTATTAAAAAATTTTTTCAATTCGAGCCCGCTTTTCTCATAAAGCTCTTTGATTTCTTCCTTTGAAGGATTTTCTTCTACAATATGTATAGGTTCATATTGTATGTTGTGATCGTCCAACCATTTCTTTGCTTTTCGGCATGTTCCACATTTAGGATACCAATAAAATTTTAATCCCATACTTATTCACCACCTAGCCATATGATAACGAAATATGAGGTGTATAATCAACTATTCTGAAATAAACCATAAATAATAAGGAAACCCAAAAATGAAGTGACCCCTGTCAAGTAGACAGGAATAAAAAAGTACACTTAAGCAGCCTGAGTCCTATATTCATAAGGACTCAGGTTATTTAATTTCTTTTGGAAACGTTGGTGGTTATAAAAACGAATGTATTTGTGTACGGCATCCTTGACCTCTTTGGCTTTGCGAAAAGAGTGCAGATTAAAACACTCTGCCTTGAAATGGCTGAAGAAGTTCTCCATGCTGGCATTGTCTAAACAGTTTCCTTTTCTGGACATACTGGCTTTTATATTGTATCTTTTAAGTAAGTTGTTGTATTGACGGGATGTATACTGGAATCCTTGATCACTATGCAGGAGGAGTCCATTTACATTCCGTTTTTTTATGGCCTTTTTTAGCGTATCAAGCACCAGTTTGTTGTCATTTCTTGGACTAATATGGTAGGCCACAATTTCATTATTGTATAGGTCTTTAATGGCAGACAAATAAAGCTTTTGCCCATTAAAAATCAAATATGTAATATCTGTCACCCACTTCTCGTTTGGTTTTGACGCGTGAAATTCCCTGTTTAGATGATTGTCCGAAATGACATAAGGCTCTTTCTTCCCATAATAAGGCCGTTTCTTCCGAATCACCGCACGAATTCCCATCTCTTTCATCAACCTTTGTACGCGTTTATGGTTGATATTCAGTTTGTATTTTCTCTTAAGCCAGACTTTGACTCTTCGATACCCGTAGATTCCTTTCAGTTTTTTATGGCACTCCTCGATTTTTATCTTTAACTGCTCGTCTTCTAATTGCTTTTGAGAAGGGTGTTTCTGCCGTTTTACCCAATTGTAATACCCACTTCGAGACACGCCTGCAATCTTACATAATTCTTGAATAGAAATATGGTTACCAGCCATTTCATGAATGATGGCGAACTTCTTATGAGTTGGTACGGTTTCCATTCCCCCTTTCACATTTTTAAGAGCTTTTTTAGCATTTCTACTTCCGCTTCAAGACGCTTGATTTTCGTTTCAGGATCTTCTGGACGAGTTCTCGGTCTTCCTTTTCCTGGACCTTTTGCCTTCCCGCGTTTTTCCTCCAGACCTTTCATTCCTTCTTTGTCATAGTGTTCTACCCATCGACGTACCATGGTATGAACAATCCCTAACTCTTTAGCCACCGATTTGTAGCCCATACCCTCTTTTTTATATAGATCCACAGCTTTCTTTTTAAACTTTACATCATATGTTTTTCGTATTTTCCCCATAGAAAAAATCCCCTCCATAGTAAACAGATTAATGTGCTTTCTTTTTTCTGTCTACTATAAGGGGATCATATCAAAACATGGGGTCTCCTTTTTTTGATAATTATAATACATATTTTTCTGCTTCTATAATTTTTTCAGCTGCCTCACGTTTCAAAGCAATGACATTGACCGGTGTATGTCTTGTCAGTTTACGTAGAGCCGATAGCATCATTCTTAAATTATCGCCTTCTACAGCGGCAATTAATGTTTCTTTTGCATCTTGTTCAATTTGATTGAATGCTTCTTGACAGAAAATTTGCGTATATAACAGTTTTTGTTTATGTTTATCTACACCGTCTTTCGCTATGTTTTTCTCCGTACGTAATGTAGCGGATTCCATCGCATAAACGTTAGATACGATGTCAGCAATATTGACTAAAATTTCTTGTTCTTTTTCGATGGCTGGGCCAAATTTTTGAACAGCAAGTCCTGCAGCAAGCAGAGCAATTTTCTTCGCATTTCTTACTAAATATTTTTCTTGGGCTAATGGTTCTTCAGATGGTTCCTCTGGCATTAGCATCATAATTTCTTCTTGTAAGCTTTGTGCTTTTTGCATTAATGGCAATTCACCTTTTAATGCTTTTCTTAAATACGTACCTGGTACTAATAATCGGTTAATTTCATTAGTTCCTTCAAAAATACGGTTAATTCTAGAATCACGATATGCTCTCTCTATTTCATATTCTTGCATAAATCCATATCCACCGTGGATTTGTACACCTTCATCTACAACATAATCTAATGTTTCTGTAGCAAAGACTTTATTCAAAGAACATTCAATGGCATATTCAGCAATCGATTTTGCCACTTCTTTTCCATCATTAATTTCTTGTTCTGATAGACGTCCCATTCTTTCTTCAAATAAACCAACTGTACGATAAACAGAGCTTTCTGTTGCATAAATTTTGGACGCCATTGTCGCAAATTTTTCTTTTGTTAAATTGAATTGAGAAATTGGTGTTTTAAATTGTTGACGTTGGTTAGCATATTTTACAGTAATTTCAAATGCACGTTTCGCACCACCGACTGCACCAACTCCTAATTTATAACGTCCAATATTTAAAATATTAAAGGCAATGATATGACCTTTTCCGGCTTCACCTAATAGGTTTTCAACAGGGACTTGTGCATCTTGTAAAATTAAAGTACGAGTTGATGAGCTTTTAATCCCCATTTTCTTTTCTTCTGCCCCTGTTGATACTCCAGGAAAATCACGTTCTACAATAAATGCAGAAAAATGTTCTCCATCAATTTTTGCATATACAACGAAAACATCTGCAAATCCAGCGTTTGTGATCCATTGTTTTTCACCGTTTAATATATAATGGGTTCCAGCTTCATTTAACTTGGCAACCGTTTTTGCTCCTAGGGCATCTGAACCGGAACCAGGTTCAGTTAATGCATATGCCGCTAATTTTTCACCTGTAGCAAGTGCTGGTAGATATTTTTTCTTTTGCTCTTCATTACCGAATAGAACGATTGGCAATGATCCAATTCCTACGTGTGCACCATGAGAGATAGCAAATCCTCCAGCTTGAGACATTTTTTCAGCAATTAATGCGGAACTGATTTTATCAAGACTTAACCCACCGTATTCTTCAGGAACATCCGCTCCTAATAAACCTAACTCACCAGCTTCTTTCAATAATCTTACTGAATGCTCAAATTCATGGTTTTCCAATTTTTCTATATACGGAAATACACGATCATGAACAAAGTCTTCAGTCGTTTTTGCTATCATTTTATGTTCATCTGTAAATTCTTCAGGTGTAAATACTTGCTCTGGAGTAATGTCATCAATTAAAAAGCTTCCACCTTTAACTAATACATTCGTTTCTTTTGTCATTATAATTCCTCCTTATGAAAGTAATTCAAATATTCCAGCTGCACCCATGCCTCCGCCGATACACATTGTAACAAGTCCATATTTGACATCACGACGTCTCATTTCGTGTATTAATGACAATGTTAGTTTGGCTCCAGTACAGCCTAACGGGTGACCAAGAGCAATCGCTCCTCCATTCACATTTACGATTTCCTCATTCAATCCTAACTCTTTTATGACTTGCACAGATTGAGAAGCAAATGCCTCATTTAACTCAATGAGTCCAATATCAGACAGTTCTAGCCCTGCAATTTTCAATGCTTTTGGAATGGCAGCGACAGGACCAATTCCCATTATTTCAGGTGGAACCCCAGCAACTGCAAAGGAAAGGAACTTAGCCATTGGCTTTAGTCCTTCAGATTCTGCTTTTTCACGATCCATAACTAGTACGGCTGCCGCTCCATCACTCGTTTGTGAAGAATTACCAGCTGTGACGGTACCATTTAATGCAAATGCTGGGCGCAATTTCGCTAACACTTCCATATTTGTTTCCGGTCTAACCCCTTCATCTTTTGAAAATAAAACGGTTTTTTCTACAAGTTTGTTATTTTTATCAACAGATCGGAAAGTCACTTCAACCGGTACAATTTCTTCATCGAATTTTCCATCCGCAATCGCTTTTGCTGCCTTCTGATGACTTCTTACTGCAAATTCATCTTGTTCCTCTCTGGTTACACCGTATTTTTTTGCTACTTCTTCAGCTGTATGACCCATGCTCATGTAATATTGAGGAGCTGTTTCAGCTAATTTTGCATTCGGTCGAACCACGTGCCCCATCATTGGAACTAAGCTCATAGACTCTGCTCCACCAGCAATAATTGCCTCAGAATGTCCGAGCATAATGCGTTCTGCCGCATAGGCAATCGCTTGTAATCCAGAAGAACAATAGCGGTTGATAGTAATCGCGGGTACACGATCTGGTAATCCCGCTAATGCCCCAATATTTCTAGCCATATTTAGTCCTTGTTCCGCTTCTGGCATGGAACAACCAATAATTAAATCATCAATGGGACCTGAATAATTATTCGCTCTTTTTAACGTTTCTTTAACGACAAGTGCCCCTAAGTCGTCCGGTCGAACATTCGCTAGTGTACCTTTCTTTGCTTTACCAACCGGTGTCCTGGCACCTGAAACGATTACTGCTTCTCTCATATCGCTCCCCCTTATACAGTTTTCTAGATTCATAGAAAATTAGTTTCTAAGTGGTTTTCCTTTTAATAACATGTGTTGCATTCTCGCTTGTGTCTTTGGTTCAGCAATTAAACTTAAAAATGCTTCTCTTTCTAAATCTAATAAATACTGTTCATCCACTTCCGTTCCAAATGGAAGTTTTCCACCTGAAATGACATTCGCTAGTTTTTTAGCTATTTTCATATCATGTTCAGAAATGTAGCCGGATCGATACATACTTTCTGCTCCGAGAAGCATCATCGCATAACCTGTTTCTCCAACTACTGGAACTTTTTTGCGTACAGGTGGCTGATAACCCTTATCATACAAGTCAATGACAGACTGCTTTGCTTCATAAAGGAGATGATCTTGATTTACTGTGATACCATCTTGTTTATTTAAGAAATGGTTCTCTAATGCTTCATGTGCGGAAGTTGAAACTTTCGCCATCGCAATTTTTTCAAAAACAGAAATTGCAACTTTTGTTAAATCAAAATCAATATTTTTCGGGACATTTTCTAATGTTTTAATATAAAGTTCTTTATTTCCTCCCCCACCAGGAATGAGGCCTACACCAACTTCGACTAATCCAATGTAAGTTTCCAATGATGCCTGAATTTTAGCCGCAGGTAAACATACTTCTGCTCCACCTCCTAAAGTCATACCAAATGGAGCGGCTACCACAGGTTTTGGTGAATACTTTATTCTCATCATTGCTTGTTGGAATTGGCGGACAACCATATCTAGTTCATAGAAATTGTCATCTTGTGCTTCCATTAACATAAGGGCGATATTGGCTCCAACACAGAAATTTTTCCCTTGGTTTCCTATGACAAGGCCTTTATAATTTTTCTCCACTTCATCTAGCGCAAAGTTCAACATTTGAATAATATCCAGTCCAATCGCATTATTAGGTGAATGAAATTCTAATAAAGCCACGTCATCTCCAAGATCAATAAGACTTGCTCCACTATTTTTCTTAATAACGCCTTGTTTTTCTTTAAAAAGCTTTAAATGAATTTCTTTTTTGTTCGTTTCTACTTTTTTGTACTCGCCATTTGCATAGTAGAAAACGGTTCCATTTTCTACTTTATAGAAAGAAGTATGTCCGTTAAATAGCATTTCTTTGACCCATTTTGGTACTTCATGTCCTTCTTCTTCCATTCGTTGTACAGATTTTTCAAGCCCGATGGCATCCCATACTTCAAATGGTCCAAGTTCCCAGCCAAAGCCCCATTTCATTGCTTTGTCTATATCAACAATGGTATCTGCGATTTCTCCAAGCAAGTTCGCTGAATAGGTCAATGTTGGATGTAAAATTGACCATAATAGCTCTCCGGCACGGTCTTCGGCATATACTAAAGATTTTATTTTACGAGCTGTCCCTTTTTCTTGTTTACTCATTTCAATGGATGCAGCTTTTAATTTTTTTCGTGGTTCATATTCCATTGTTTCAGGATTTAATTCAAGAATTTCGCTACCCTTCTTTAAATAAAACCCTTGACCACTTTTACTTCCTAACCAGCCATTTATAAGCATTTTTTTCATAAACTGTGGTACTTCAAAGACTTCTTTTTCTTCCCCTTCAACTTGGTCATAGACGTTTTTTGCTACATGTACAAACGTATCTAAACCTACAACATCAAGTGTACGGAATGTAGCACTTTTTGGACGTCCAATGATTGGTCCAGTGATGGAATCAATTTCACCAACGGAATAACCGCCTTTTAACATTTCACGTACAGTAATTAAAAGTCCGTATGTCCCAATTCTATTGGCAATAAAGTTTGGAGTATCTTTCGCGAAAACTACCCCTTTTCCAAGAACATCTTCACTAAAGGTTTTCATATATGAAACAACTTCTGGATCGGTATCTTTCGTAGGAATAATTTCTAAAAGCTTTAAGTATCTTGGTGGATTAAAGAAATGTGTACCTAAGAAGTTTTTTCTGAAATCTTCGGAACGTCCTTCTGCCATCGCTTCAATGGAAATGCCAGAGGTATTTGAGCTAACAATGCTTCCTGGTCTTCGGAATTGATCGACTTTCTCGAAGACAGATTTTTTTATTTCTAAATTTTCTACGACCACTTCTATGATCCAGTCACATTCACTGATTTTCGGTAAATCGTCTTCAAAATTTCCTGCTGTAATAAGTTGGAGATGATCTTTGGAAGATAAAGGAGCTGGTTTTTGTTTTAACAATTTTTTTAATGCCGTTTCTGATAATCTGTTCCTCACTGCTCGATCTTCTAACGTTAATCCTTTTGCCTTTTCTTCTTCGGTTAATTCTTTAGGAACGATATCCAGTAACAATGTTGGTATACCGACGTTTGCTAAATGAGCTGCAATACCGGAACCCATGACACCTGAACCTAAAACAGCGGCTTTTTTTATTTGTTTGACCATTGTGATCCTCCTTTGCTCTATTTCTTGAATGAATACTCATTCATTTTTTCATCAAAAAAAATATCTAAATAGTATTCTTATTAATTATTACTATATTAAATTTTTTTTTATTCTGCAATGAAAAAGATAAAAAAATAATAATTTTTTGAAAATACTTTTTATTAACCTTACTTTCTTCACTATCCAACAATTTCATTCTTTTTGTCATCTATTGAATGATTCGTAAACATAAATTTCTTTTTTAATATAGCAAGTGACCGTCGATTTATAAATAAATATTTACAAGAACAAGGATATACTGAAGATGAGATTAAAGAAATGCAAGTTTTTAAATATAAAAGGATAGATGAATGTTCCCAATTTCATCTATCCCTCTTTTTTCTTATTTTTTAAATATTCCTTTTAATACAAATGCAACATTTGCTGGACGCTCTGCAAGTCTTCTCATAAAATAACCGTACCAGTCTGTACCATAAGGCACGTATACTCTCATTTTATAGCCTTCTTTTACTAATTCAAGCTGTCTTTCTGGACGAATTCCATATAACATTTGGAACTCAAATTGTTCATTGCTTATGCCTAATTCTTTCACTAAATTTTTTGTATATTCAATGATCGCATCATCATGAGTAGCAACAGCTGTATAGTTTCCGTTTTCTAAATGCATGCGAATAATTTTTTTGAAGTTTTCATCAACGTCTTTTTTCTCTGGAAAAGCGACTTCCGCTGGCTCTTTATATGCTCCTTTTACTAATCGTAAATTCGGAGAATACTCATTTAACATTTGGATATCGTTTACTGTTCGATATAGATAAGCTTGGAGTACTGTTCCAATATTATTATAACGAGACTTTAATTGTTTAAAGATTTCTAATGTTTTTTCACAGCGAGTATAATCTTCCATATCAATGGTTACAAACACATTATATTTTTCTGCCGCTTCCATAATTCGATTCATATTATTTAAAACAATCTCATCGGAAATATCTAACCCCATGGATGTTAGTTTTAAAGATAATTGTGAATTTAGTTTTTCTTTTCCTATAGCCTCAATTGCTTCTATGCAATGGTCCGCCATTTCATTGGCTTCTTTTTCGTTATCAACAAATTCTCCTAAATAGTCAATAGTTACAACTAAACCTTTGTTATTTAATTCTTTTATCACTTTTACGGCTTGTCCGATCGTTTCACCTGCAACAAAACGAGCTGCACCAAATCTTAATCCATATTTTTTGGCAAGTTTTGTTAATGTTTTATTTTTAGATAGAAATAAGAAGAAATTTCTCAAAAGCTGTTCCATGTTTTTTTCCTCCTGATAGTAATATGAAAATAGTGGAGAAGTATTTATGGAAATGAATGTTCATCAATTTCCTTCACTATTTTATCACTTTTTTTTCTGTTTGAATACGCGAAAAAACATATGAATGAAATTCTATTGAATAGGAATGTTTAAATAGGAAAACGTATACATAGAAAACATTTTCAAGGAGGAAATTTTATTGATCAACAAATGCAAAATCAAACAAATTTTATGGAAACCCCTCCACATATTATTACCGTGAAAGATTCCTTATACTTAGCCGATATGCTTTCCTGGAATTTATTAGCGATGAAAAAAGCCCACTTTTTTGCCTCTCAGTGCCAAGATCCTGAACTAATAAATGCATTGGAAAAGTGTGGGCAAATGCATCAACGGCATTATGAAAAAATCCTTAATCATTTAAATATGAATCATCAAAATCAAGGACTACAATCATGAGGTGATAGGATGCAAACCAATAAAATTCAAAATCAAGAAACGAAAATCCCTAAAACCCCACAAATGAATGAGCGTGATTTTATTAATGATATGTTAACAACAGAAAAATATCTCGCACAATCTTATAATATTGCCATCAATGAAGCCAGTCATGAACATTTATATCAAGATCTCTTGGCCGTCTTCACAGAAACTCAACAAGCTCAAAGAGACTTATTTGAATTAATGTTTAAGAAAAGCTGGTATAGTCTAGAAGCTCAAGATCCATCAAAATTGCAACAAACGTATACTCAGTTCCAAGGATATAAAAATCAATTTCCTTATCAAACACCTCTCCAATAATTCAGGCAAAAAACGGACGGATTGTTTCATCCATCCGTTTTTTTATTAATAAAAAAACTATCCCTTTTGGAATAGTTTATGATCTGTTTTGTCTATGTTTTTCATTCAATTCTTTAATTTCTTGAATAATTTCTTTGACTCGTTCTTTTTCCTCTGGATATAGACTGTTCCAATGTTTCGCAAGTGGAGGCATCGATTTAGCAATATGTTGATATAACACCCAAATTATTACCTTCTCTTTTAACTCCTCATTAGTTGTTCCTAATAATAACTCCGTATACTTATCGATCAACGCATCAAACGGACCATCGAAGTGGTTAGCCACTTTATCACCTCTTATATTCATCATTATTACAAATGAGCGGACATGTTCGACATCGTCCACCTTTACTTTTTAATAAGTATGAATAACAGCAAGTTTTTCTAATACCAAATCCGTTTATTCGGTGTTCATAAAATTTTTTAAACGGATTCTCTTTATAATCACCAAATAAATTCCCTTCTGCTTCATAAACAATATAAAGGTAGTCTTCTTTCAATTGATCATGAAATGATTTTTTCATTTCATCTTCAAGCGAACTTTCGTAAAACCATGAGATATATATAAACACATTTTCCCATAAGATCTTTTTCGAAATCTTTGTTTTTTTGTAAAGATCATTCATGATTGGATTGAGGTGTTCTTTAAACAACTTTATAATCACTTCATCTCGCCAAGTTTTGCGATTATTTTTCGTCTTATGAATGGATATGTGATCAAAGTAAAAATTCGGTAACCACAACTGATCTTTTTTATATTCTTGCAAATAAATGTTTCCATTCAACGAAAACGCCTTATGAAAGTAGGACATCGTTGCTAATTGAATGACTGCTAAAAAGGCATATCGTTTCATAAAAATGGAAGCTGTTACTTTTAAGCTAGGAGCTTGTAATTCATCCTTTAATTGTTGTAAAAAGGATGATAAAAAGGAGTAATCTGTAAAATTATTAATGTTTACATGTGGGACATCCATATATTCTGTTGTAAACCGGTAAGCTTTTAACAAGTGTTTTTCTTCTTTTAAGTTGATCATTTTAAACCTGCCTCTTTAAGGATACATCTTCCTTTTCCATATGGAATGCATAAAGGAGTACCAAACAAAGGGTCCATCGTCACTTGACATTCCATTTGAAATACTTCTTTTACAAGATGACAGTTAATAACTTCTTCAGGTTTTCCTTCTGCAAATACTTTTCGGTCTTTAATAGCGACAATATGATGAGCATAACGGCATGCTAAATTTAAATCATGTAGGACCATTACAATCGTTCTCTTTTCCTTCTCATTTAATTCAAAAAGCAAATCTAAAATTTCAATTTGGTGGGTTAAATCCAAATAAGTCGTTGGTTCATCAAGAAGAAGAATATCTGTATCTTGTGCCAATGTCATTGCAATCCATGCACGTTGTCTTTGTCCACCGGATAAAGAATCCACCGGTCGTTCTTTAAGCTTTTCCATTCCTGTAGCCTGAAGAGCTTTATTAACTTTTTCCTCATCTTCTTCCGACCATTGTCTAAGCCAATTTTGATAAGGATATCTTCCTTGCTTCACTAATTGTAAAACTGTTAATCCTTCCGGAGCTTGAGGTGATTGTGGAAGAATCGCTAATTTTTTTGCCACTTCTTTCGTTTGTACCTTTGCTATTTCTTTCCCATCTAAAAGAATCGTTCCTTTTTTCGGTTTTAATAATCTTGCTAATGAACGTAATAATGTCGACTTCCCACATCCGTTCGCTCCGATAAAAACAGTAATTTCACCTTTTGGAATAGATAAATTTAATTCTTCTATAATTAACGAATCTCCGTATGCCAATGTTAATTTTTGAGTTTCAATCGATTGTACCAATTCAATCACTCCCTTCTTATGCACTTTTCGCTTTAAATAATAAATAGATAAAATATGGTGCACCAATCGCAGCAGTAAATACTCCTGCTGGAACTTCTAACGGTAAAAATAACGTCCTCCCTAATAAATCAGATGCCATTACTAATATTCCACCAATGACTGCTGACAATGGGATTAATACTCCATATGCTGATCCAACAATTCTTCTAGCAATATGCGGAGCAATAAGTCCAACAAATCCAATACCCCCTGCAAATGCAACGGCTCCTCCTACAAGTGCTGTACTTATTGTTAGCAATAAAAATCGTTCTAATTGCACTTTTCCCCCGACACCTTTGGCAATGTCGTCCCCAAGTTCTTGAATATTTACCTTTCTTGCAAAGAAAAGTGAGATTATTATTAAGACAACTATCCATGGAGTTAAAATGGCAACATCACCCCAATCCGATCCGTTAACAGATCCAGTAATCCAGATGTTTGCCTGACTCGCTCGATAAATGGGACCTAAAATCATTAGTAAGGTAGTTAAAGCTTGAGCTAATGCGGATATACCAATCCCAATTAATACAAGTCTTATGGGGGAAACCCCTTTTTTCCATGATAATAGATAAACAAAATAAGCAATGACCGTTGCACCTAAAAAGGCTGCTAGCGGAAGCCATGAAATACTTACAGTTAAAGCATTATCTTCATTGCTGAAAATCGTTAAAAAGGCTACGACAAATACGGAAGCCCCACCTGTTACCCCTAAAATATCTGGAGAAGCGAGAGGGTTTCTTATCATTCCTTGCAATATAGCTCCTGCCACTGCTAAAGCACTCCCAACGAGAAGGGAGATAATGGCTCTTGGCAATCTAAAATGATAAACAACTAATTCATCCATTTCCGATCCTTTTCCAAAAAGAGTTTGGATCACTTCGATTGGAGTTAAAGGATAATCCCCTAAACCAATACTCAATATAAATACTATAAGGGCAATACCAGTAAAAATGGAAATTTTTGTCCAAGCTATTCGATCTACTAAAAAAGAAATTTTCCCGTCCCAAATTCTAAAACTTTTATATTTCCTCATCGGGAGTTAAACCCCTTCCTGGCTATATAAATGAAAAACGGAGTTCCAATGATGGCCGTCATTACTCCAACTGGAACCTCTTTAGGCATAATGACGTATCTTGCACTTATATCAGCTGCCATAAGTAAAATTCCACCGAACAAACCAGAAAAAGGAATGACCCAACGGTGATCAATTCCAACAATCGCTCTTGTAATATGCGGCACAACGATGCCAATAAATCCGATCGGTCCGCTGACGGCAACAGCACCTCCAGCTAACAAGATAACGACGATGGCACTCGTTAATTTTACAAGTCCTGTTTTCATCCCTAACCCTTTGGCAACATCTTCCCCCATAGAAAGAACATTCAGTTTTCCGGCTAGTAATAACGCCAACATCCATCCAAAAAGGATATAAGGAAAAACAGCGATTAAATAATCTAAGTTCCTTCCTGCTACTGAACCTGCCAACCAGAATAAAACTTGTTCTAATGCAGATTCATTCAATACTAAAATTCCTTGTGTAAAAGCGGAAAACATCGCCGTTAAAGCCGCACCTGCCAATGTCAATTTCATAGGTGTGAGCCCTTCTCGTCCATAGGATCCAATGGCATATACACTAAAAGCGGCAATGGCTGCGCCAAAAAAAGAAATCCAAGTAAATACGTGAAGATTGGCAACAGAAAATATGGAGACAGCTATTACTACAGCTAAACCGGCTCCTGCATTAACACCAAAAATACTAGGTGAAGCTAGCGGGTTTTTTGTTAATGTTTGCATGATTACACCAGCAATCGCCAAACTCGCTCCCACAGTTGCAGCAATCAATGCACGAGGGAGCCTAACATTTTTTACAATGTAATGTTTATTTATTTCTTCAAAATGAAAAAAAGCATTCCATGCAGTTTTCCAAGTAATATCTGTATAACCGTATATCACACTCGCACAAATAAAAAACAGAAATAATGCGAATAGTATTATTAAACCAATGGATTTAGTTACATTAGATTTTAAAATCATAGTCATTCACACCAAGTATTATTTTCCTTTTCATATTGATTGAATCCCTTTACATCATACCATACATTATTCTAAATGAAAATCATTTTCAATTAAGTATTGACAAATGAAAAATACCCTATTAATATCTATATTGCAGAGATAATTGATAATGATTATCATTGCCACCTGCATACCCCCTTTTTAAATAAAATCAAACCAGTTCTCCCTTGAGAGCTGGTGTTTTCAATAGCTATATAATTTTTTTAGGAGGATACATATGTTGAAAAAAGGATTAGTATCATTTCTAATATTAACTATGATTTTATTAGTCGCCTGCAGCAATAAAGAAGAAAAAAATGATCAAGCAAAAGAGGATTCAATAACCATTGAACACGCAATGGGAAAAACAAAAGTACCAAAAAACCCTAAAAAAGTAGTTATCCTAACAAATGAAGGAACAGAAGCTCTTCTTGCATTGGGAATTAAGCCAATTGGTGCTGTTCAATCATGGACAGGAGACCCTTGGTATGATCATATTAAGGAAGATATGGAAGGCGTCGAAGTGGTTGGTACAGAAAGTCAAGTAAATCTTGAAAAAATTGCTTCTTTAAAACCTGACTTAATTATTGGTAACAAAATGCGTCAAGAAGATTTATATGAAAAATTAAATGCTATTGCGCCAACAGTATTTTCTGAAACACTTCGAGGAAATTGGCAAATCAATTTTGAATTATATGCTAAAGCTGTGAATCAAGAAGAAAAAGGAAAAGAATTGTTAGACGAAATATCCAATAGAATGGAAGAAATTCGTAATAATATCGGAGATAGAATTAATGACAAAGTATCCGTCGTAAGATTTTTAGCTGGTGATGTCAGAATTTATCATAAAGATTCGTTTTCTGGTTTTATATTAGATCAAATTGGTTTTCAACGTCCGGAAAGTCAAAACGTTGATGATTTTGCCGAAATGAATGTAACGAAAGAAAGAATTCCAGCCATGGATGGAGATATATTGTTCTATTTCACATATGAACAAGGAGACGGAGAAGCTACGAAAGTTGAGGAAGAGTGGATTAATGATCCTTTATTTAAACAACTAAATGTAGCTAAACAAGGAAAAGTGTATAAAGTAGACGATACAATTTGGAATACTGCCGGTGGGATTATCGCAGCTAATCTACTATTAGATGATATAGAAAAATACTTTAAGGAATAAGCAGTCTATTTTTAGGCTGCTTTTTTTATTTCATTTCTATTTTTTCATATTTTTTCAATAAAAGGAAACAATAATGGTCAGTACATGAAATGTGTGGTGACTGATATTGTTCTCTTGGTTTAAACGACAAAAAAACAAGCATGAACAAGAACAAAAGAAAAAATTGCTAACGGCATCTTCTGATTACAAAACGTTAACATATCAAAATAAAAAAACTGGTAAACATTTTTCTATCCATTTTATTTCTTCTTTAATTGATGAGCATATTTTAGATACAACCATCCTTTCTCCTCTTTTAGAAGAAGAATTCGAACAATTAGAGGATTTAAAAAAAATTGTACCTGGGGAATTTGAAATTTCTACGGATGAAAAAAAATTAGAAGAAAAAATGTTTAGTGGCCATGTGGTGTTAAAAATTGAGTCTGAACCAAAGAAGTTTGCTTTTCTTGCTGCCAGAAAAGAAATTGTACGTAATATTAGTTTACCTGAAGTTGAATTCAGTGTAGTAGGTCCAAAAGAAGCTTTTACAGAATTAATCGAACAAAATATCAATTTAATCAGAAAACGATTACCGATTAAAGAGCTTGTTATCGAAGAATTCAAAGTTGGTAAATTAACAAAAACAAAAGTAGCCGTCCTTTACATCGATGGAATTTGTGATAAAGAAAATGTAAATACCGTTAGACAAAGAATTAATGAAATTGAAATCGATCATATTATCGATAGTTCCTATATTGTCGAACTTATTTCCGATAATCATAATTCGCCGTTTCCTCAATTGTTGGATACTGAAAGACCAGACCGAATTGCCTCTGTCCTAGCAGAGGGAAAAGTGGCCATTATGGTTGACGGTTCACCACATGTATTAATCGGTCCTACAACATTAGTTGAGTTTTTTGGCTCGTTTGAAGACTATTTTTTAAATTATATTTTAGCTTCATTCTTTCGCATTATCAGAATGTTCTCGGTTTTGTTTTCGTTACTCATTACTCCAATTTACGTGGCAACGTTAACTTATCATCATGAACTGATTCCAAAAGATTTATTGAATACTCTAGTTTCTTCTAGACAGGGTATACCACTACCTCCTTTTTTAGAGGCGATGTTTTTAGAATTAACGATTGAGCTTCTAAGAGAGGCTGGAGCAAGACTTCCGACAAAAGTTGGACAAACAATCGGTATCGTGGGTGGAATTGTAATAGGAACCGCATCTGTTGAAGCAGGTTTAACGAGTAACGTATTGTTAATCATTGTTGCTTTAGCTGCATTGGCCTCTTTTACAACACCTGTATATAAAATGGGCAATACGATTCGCCTATTACGTTTTCCATTTTTGATCTTTGCACAAATGTGGGGACTTCTAGGAATTGTTTTTCTATTTTGTGTTTTATTAGTTCATCTCCTTCGACTTACGTCATTAGGAAGACCATTTTTAGAACCAATTTACCCACTACGATTGAGCGATTTTAAAGATTCTATTGTCCGTCTATCCTTTGAATCACAAGCAAAACGTCCAAAATTACTTCGTCCAAAAGATGATTTTCGATATTCTCCGAAGAAGGCTAAAGAGTATAAAGACATAGATGAATAGGTACGTCTAAAAAAAGCGAGTGTGATTATAGTGGAACAAGTACCTGAGTCAAAAAAAGTATCGCCATTCCTCGTTTATTATTTAATTATATCTGTTCAAGTCGGAATCGGTGTATTAGGATTTCAAAGAATCATTGCGAAAGAAGCTGGTTACGATGCATGGATTAGTGTCATCCTTTCAGGTTTACTCATTCATTTGATCATTTTTATTATTTATAAACTTTTAGAATTAGGAGGAGGAGATTTTACTAGCATCCATCGGATGATTTTTGGGAGGAAATTAGGGGGATTTCTATCCTCTGTTTTTAGTCTTTATTATTTAATCGCTGCTATTGTCATCATTCGAACATATATTGAAGTCATTCAAGTATGGATGTTTCCAGATTACAAACTGTTTTGGTCTTCCGTACTAATAATGGGGCTCATCATATACATCATTTACGGTGGATTTAGAACCATAACAGGCTTTTCATTTTTAGGAACAATCCTTCCTTCCTATCTAGTATTAACTTTTTTGTTTACTATCCCTTATAGTGAATTTCATAATCTCCTCCCTATATTTAATCATTCTTGGAAAGAAATAATGGGAGGTGTATTTCAAATGGGCTTAACAGTTATTGGATTTGAAACATTATTATTTTATTATCCAATGATTAAAGAGCCTGAAAAATCAAAAAAATATGCCCACTATGCTATCATCACATCTACGCTCTTTTATTTATTTATAACACTTCTCTCGTTTTCATATTTTTCGGAAAACCAAATTCAAAATACGATATGGGCAACATTAACAATGTGGAAAGTTGTACAATTACCTTTTGTTGAACGTTTTGAGTATATCGGAATTGCGAACTGGGGGCTAGTCGTTTTACCAAACATTTGCATTACCTTATGGTGTTCAGCTATTACGCTTAAAAGAGTTTATCGTTTAAAGTTAAAAAAGGGGAGTATCGCTGTCTGTGCCATTTGCTTATTTACGGTCCCTTTCATAGACTCGCGTGCCAAAATAAACCTACTCAATGATTTATTATCGAAAGTTGGGTTTATTTACGTTTTCGTTTACATCCCATTTCTATTGGTGTTACTCCTCATTGTGAGGAAGGTGAAAAAACTGTGACAAAGCGCCTTATCATTTTTGCCTTTATTATTTATGCTTTGTTCCAAAATGCGCTAATACAATCAGAAATTATCGATGAACTCAACATCATTAGCGGGATTGGCTTTGATTATATTAACGAAGATACGGTAGAAGGTACTGTTCTAGTTCCGCAGTATGTATCTGAAACTAAAACAAAAAATATTACATTTAATTCTAAAGGGAAAATTAGTTGGGATCTCATATCCAATTTGCATAAAGAATCACAAGAACCTTTAGTAACAGGAAGCATTGAAGTAATAGGTTTTGGATATGAAATGGCAAAACGAGGGATCATTGAATATATGGATGCACTTTCAAGAGATCCATCGGTTGGTGAACACATTTATATTTTTATTTCTGAAAGTAAGGCATCTGACATATTAAAACAGAACTACACTCAACGAGGTACAGGGATGTATCTATCAGACATCATAGATCATAATCAAAGGCAAAGAGACTTACCAGTAACGAATTTTCATATATTTTTAAATGATTACTATGAAGTTGGAAAAGACCCATATCTTCCCATTATTAATTTAGTCCATGATAAGTCAAAAGTTGAAATAACAGGGATTGCGATTTTTAAAGATGGAAAAATGAAGGAAAGATTAAATCCTAATGAACTATTCCCTTTTAAGTTAATGGTTGATAAGTATAGTGAAGGGAGTTATTTAATAAAAAATGATGACGATTACGTTGATATAAAAAGTATTAATTCAAAAAGAAAGCTTAAAGTAATATCACCGGATCATGTAATCGTAAAGATTGATGTGACTGGTATGATTAGGGAATATACAGGAAATATGATTACTCCGAAAATTGTGAAAGAAATTGAAAAAAATTTTTCCAATGATGTGAAAAAGAAATGTGAAGAGCTTATCCAACGTTTTCAAGAACATCAAATTGACCCTATCGGGATAGGATCTGCTGTTCGGAGCCATACTCGAAACTTTCAATATGAAAAATGGAAGGAGAATTACCCTAATATGAAAATAAGTGTCGATGTAAATTTAAAACTGATTGAATGGGGAATATGGGAATAAGAAAATTGCTCTAGTATGATAAAGCTACTACAAAAAACGAATAGCAAATGGACACAATCATACTAAGAGGTTGGAGACTAATCCCTTTATAATAGATAAAGCCAGTGAAATAATAAAGGAAACAATTCACTGGCTTTACTCTTTTATTATCTACTAAAAATTAGTTCTTTTCCAAACTCTTTACTCGTTCATTAACATTTTAGATTGTTTTTTACGATTAACTTCATTAGTTGCTACTTTTTTACGAATGATATGCATTTTTATTGAAGGTATTTCCGTTACTTTTTCACTAATCCATCTAACAACAAATGATACAATATGAACGATAATGATAGAAGCAATGACATCTAAAATCACATGTTGTTTCACAAATAATGTAGATAAAATGATTAATAATCCCGTAATTTGAACCGTTATCCATAATGAACGTTTCATTTTAACGTTCCATAATAAAACCATAAATAAATAAGTTGTGTAAACATGGATACTTGGAAAAGCATTGTACGGTTCATCATTATTGTAAATCATTTTTGTTAATGTAATAAAAATATTATCTTCCGTTAATACTGGTCTTTGTACGGTAGTTTGAAAAAAGATATAAAATAAATAACAAATAATAAGTCCTATATTATAAGAAGCAATTCCTTCATAATACTTTCTTTTGTATAAGACTAATAGTAAACAAAATGCAAAAACAATGTACAAGTACCAAATGATATAGGGAATTATAAATATCTCAATAAAAGGAATGATTTGATCTACGGGAGTAACTAATGAACGGACGCCACGTTCGGCTGTATTCAGAACATTATAAAAGATCCCCAATGTTGGAATAGTTAATAACCATAATAAAGACTTTATATTTTTTCTATTAAATAATAATTTTACGAACCTCACATGAGGACCCCCTTATATAAAACATACGCTGAAAAATATCCTCCCTTAAACATTACTAAAAATAAAAAATTTGTAAATACTTAATCTAGGAAAATTTACGGAAAAAAGGAAATAATTTTTTATAGTCTTTTCATTGATAACTACAAAAAGTATTATTTTACGATTGATACAGTTGATGATATGATTAATGATAATAAATACATATGAACTTCCTTAAAGGAGGATCCGGCATTGCCAAAATCTCGTCTTCAATTTTGGACATTGGAAATATTATTGATTGTTGGTATCATTTATTTACTCACAAAAATTTCCTTTCTTTTTGAACCAATTTTTGTTTTTGCATCAACATTGTTTTTCCCGATATTAATTTCAGGATTTTTATTCTTTTTATTTAATCCTATAGTTGTTCTATTAGAAAAATATAAAGTTCCGAGAACGCTTGGCATTTTACTCCTTTATGTTGCTTTTATCACACTTATTTCCTTCTTTATCGGGATTGTTGGACCAATTATTAGTCGACAAATTATGGACTTCTTTAATGCCATTCCTATTTATATTAAAGATTTAAGAATGATGTTGAATAATTTCGCCGATACGAAAGCGTTCCATTGGATCGTTACACAAGAATACGTGTCATTAGAAAAAATTGAAGATACTTTGACAAGCTTTTTATCTCAATTACCAGATGCATTCTCTACAAGCATTTCAAGTATTATTAGCCTCATTACAAATGTAACATTAACTTTAGTAACGGTACCGTTTCTACTTTTCTATATGTTAAAAGACGGTCATAAAATGCCGCATGCGATTGTAAAATTTTTGCCAGGTTCTTATCGAAATGAAGGATTACAAATTTTAAGAAATACGAGCAACACGTTAGCTTCCTATATTCAAGGACAAATAACCGTAGCCTTTTTCGTCGGTACGTTGGCGTTTATTGGATATTTGATTATTGATCTACCGTACGCTTTAATTTTGGCCATTGTCGTATCTATTACAAATATCATTCCATATGTAGGTCCATTTTTAGGTGCTGCACCAGCTGTCATCATTGGATTTTTTGATTCACCGACAACAGGATTATTAGCTATCATTGTTATATTCATTGCCCAACAAATTGAAGGAAACTTATTATCACCATTAATCATTGGGAAAAAACTTGATACTCACCCAGCAACCATTATCATCCTATTACTAGTCGCTGGGAATTTAGCTGGTATTTTAGGTATGATTTTAGCCATTCCAGTTTATGCAGTTGTCAAAACACTTGTGTTAAATATTACAAGCTTAATTAAACTGCATCGATTAGCTAAACAAAATGAACAAATGAACAATACGTAAAAGTAAGTAAAAAAGCGGGAATTCATCCCGCTTTTTTTACATTCCTCTATTCATAAAAACAGGGATTTTTCACTATTTATTCTCATTTACAATATTTTATTTGAAAATGAATTTCCTACTATCACACGTTTATTTCTTATCATTTTTATTCCTTCCATGTTTATACCTCCCTTAATTTTATTACTTTTTTCGACATTTTTCCTTACTGTTTGGATAAATTGGAAGATATTAAATTTAAAATAATTATAATTTAGTATTGTTTTTTATTTAAAAGATGGTACTATATAATTATAGTAATAAATTAATCAATTGAGAGGTGGATGAAAATGAGTAAAAGACTAACAACTAGTTGGGGAGCTCCGGTTGGAGATAATCAAAATTCAATTACAGCCGGTTCACGTGGCCCTACTTTAATACAAGATGTTCATTTACTTGAAAAACTAGCACATTTCAACCGCGAACGCGTACCTGAGCGTGTCGTTCATGCAAAAGGTGCCGGTGCGCATGGTTATTTTGAAGTGACAAATGACATGTCCAAATATACAAAGGCTAAAGTATTTAACGGTGTAGGAAAAAGAACTCCATTATTTGTTCGTTTTTCCACTGTTGCTGGTGAACTAGGATCTGCTGATACTGTTCGTGACCCTAGAGGTTTCGCAGTAAAATTTTATACAGAAGAAGGAAACTACGATATTGTAGGAAACAATACTCCAATCTTCTTTATTCGTGATGCGATCAAATTCCCTGATTTCATCCATACTCAAAAACGCGATCCAAGAACTCATTTGAAAAACCCTACTGCAGTATGGGACTTCTGGTCTTTATCACCAGAATCTTTACACCAAGTCACTTACTTAATGGGAGACCGTGGTATTCCTGCTACATACCGTCATATGAACGGATATGGTAGCCATACCTTTAAATGGGTAAACGCTGAAGGAGAAGCAGTTTGGGTGAAATATCACTTCAAAACTGACCAAGGCGTAAAAAATATGACATCCGAAGTCGCTGCAAAAATTGCTGGAGAAAATCCAGATTATCATACAGAAGACTTATTTAATGCGATTGAAAACGGAGATTATCCATCTTGGACACTTTATGTTCAAATTATGCCTTTAGAAGATGCAAATACTTATCGTTTCGATCCATTCGATGTAACAAAAGTATGGTCTCATAAAGACTATCCGTTAATCGAAGTAGGAAAAATGGTATTAAATAAAAATCCAGAAAACTATTTTGCTGAAGTAGAGCAAGCAACATTCTCTCCAGGAAACATGGTTCCAGGTGTAGAACCATCTCCAGATAAAATGTTACAAGGACGTTTATTTGCTTATGCGGATGCTCACCGTTATCGTGTAGGGGTTAACCATAACCAATTACCAATTAACCGTCCAAAAGTTGAAGTGAATAACTATCAACGCGATGGCTTTATGAACTCAACTTCAAACGGTGGTGGTTCTGTTTACTACGAACCAAATAGCTTTGACGGACCAAAAGAAGATCACTCTGTAAAAGTAACACCTTTTGAGGTTTCAGGATTGGCTCAACAAGTAGCGTATGACCAAGATGATCATTATACACAAGCGGGTGACCTATACCGTTTAATGAGTGAAGAAGAAAAAGCTCGTCTAATCGAAAACATTGTAAATTCTATGAAACCAGTTGAAAAAGAGGAAATCAAACTTCGTCAAATCGCCCACTTCTACAAAGCAGACCCAGATTATGGTCGCCGTGTAGCAGAAGGTCTTGGACTATCTGTTCCAGTTGAAGTTTAATCGAATCAAAAAGAGACGCATGTTTTCGCGTCTCTTTTTTATGTTCAGATTTATCATTTTTTTGCTTTTCTATAAAGAAAATGTGTGAGCATGCTGAATACTAATAAAGATAGCCCTAGTACTAATAGATTAAAATTGTTGGTAGCTGTATTTGGCAATATTGAATCCTTACTAGGTAGTATCTCATCAGAGTTTCCACTAGCAGAAAATATAACCACCACTTCACTCGCTAGCCCTTGATAATCATTCCCCAATTCTGGAGGGAATTGAACCGTAATATACAATTTTTCTTTTTCAGATTTTGAGAGTTTTCTAGGTTGTATATTTTCAAATTCTGAAAATATTCCATTAAACAATTGATTTTTATTTTCATCTTCAATTGTTACTTTCAAAGCATTATACAATTTTTCTGATCCATTCTTTAGTTTTGCCGTAACAATATATTCCAAATCTTCTTTCCCACTGTTAATGATGGTCATTTCTCTAACGGCCCAGTCCCCTGGTTTAAAATTTTCAATATCAAATAGGATGGTATGGGGTGAAATGGATAAGTCAAACATTTTCTCATTATTTGCCTCGATTTTATCTACTGGGGAGAATAAAGTCATGACAAACCATACGATACAAATAAGGGTAACCCTTAAAAACATCCACAACCACCTACTAGTTTGGATTTCTCCCCAACATTTATGCGATTTTTTCTTTTCCATCTTTTGTACCTTGATCTATTTCTTTTATTGCTTTCCAAATGGTAACACCTGCATAACCTAGCAATAAAAATCCTGGAACTAACAATAAAAACGCACCATTTTTCGTATTGGCAAAGTTCACAATATAACCGATGTAAGGAATGGTAAAACCAGTATATTCCGCCACAACATTTTGGGCTAATACAGGATCTTTATCTTCGGCATTGTTATTATCACCCTTAGTACGGTACATAACTTGATCTCCATTTTTTATAACCTCTGTGACACGGTGGGTGATTAACATATTATCCCCTTGCATGAAAGTGATAATGTCTCCTTTTTTGAACCTCGTCATATCTCCACCTGGCTTTACAGCAATGATCGATCCTGTTTTAATTTCCGGCTCCATTGAACCAGATAAGACCGTTTTTAATTGATATCCAAATAGACTAGGTTCCCCTCCGGATGCCTTTGTAGAGATTACTATAAATGCCATTCCAATAATGAAAATGAATAAAATACTAGTGACAATTGCATTTACCCATTTTAATACTTTTTTCATTTTCATTGTTCATCATCCCCTGTATTCATATTATTTTCAGATTCCCATTCTTTATCATTTAACGACGCTTCAGTTTCTTTATCTGGATCATTATTTTCCCCATCATCCACCTCTTTTACTTCCTTATCTTCCTCACCATTATTTGATGGTTTGGACTCACTATTTGATGGATTCATATTTTGATTGTTTTTCTCGTTCGATGGATTTGGATTTTTCCCATTATCTTTACAGCTAACTTTTATTTTTTCACTCCAAATTCCTTTTTCTTTCGATTCCTCACTTTCATAAACGTAAAACTTGTAAAAACCTGGATTGCTAATCTTGTATTTAATAACGGTTTCTTCCCCACTGTTTAATTTCGGGATTATTCCCGCTTCATTATTAATTTTCACACCCTTTTCCGATTTCGGATTCCCGTGATCAACATAGTAAACATCATAGAATGCATTTTGCTCCATAGGACCATCACCAATGTTTTTAACTTTAATAGAAATATTAGGTGGACATGATTTTAAATTTTGATTCCCATTGGAAACGATTGTTAATGAAGATGATGGATTATTGTTATTCCAATGACCGGCTGAAATAGACATATGGACATCTCTTTTTGAAGTAAAATAAGCGGACGTTGATGAAGTTAAATAATTAATTGAAAATATAAAAATATAAAAGAGTAACAGTAATTTTATATTAATTATTAAAATCGGATGCTCTTTACGATATTTTTTGACCCTGCTACTTCTCAATTGCCTCCCACCTTTCACGTATGACAATTACTTATACATATTCATAATCTTAGAGAACTAAATTTCTTTAACATTATGAATATGTATAAGTGATTTGTGGAGGGATGTTCCCTCCACGTGATTATCTAATTTCTCCACCCTTTTGACTGGCATCAAAGATTAATTGAAAGTTGATCGAATCTCCTTGGAAAATATTTTGATCCTGACCATTATCATTGAATTTGAAATCAATTCTTAAAACTTGTCGGTTGTCTGTTTGAAATGGTTTCCCTGTAGTCGGCTTTATATCTTGTGCAACGACTAAATCTTTAATTTGGGATAGCGGAACCCAATTTGCAACAACCTCTTTAGAACCTAATTTCATAATATGAACTAAAATATGATCGGCAAAATCTTCATTGCCGTTATCTCCTTTTGCATCAACTATATCGTAGTCAATGTTTAACTTAACATCTTTCACATCTAAAGAACCCTGATTGTAAATGCGAATTTGATGAATTTTCGTATCCCCAGGCTTCATGTTTTGAACGGATAAATCAACTTGTTCTTTGTCATCCGTTCCTTTTAAATAAATATCTAATGTTCCAGCTTGAAAGATGTTGTTTGTTACTTCTGTGTCATTAAAATACGCAAATGTACCACCGCCAATTAATGAAAGTCCAAGAGCGGCTGAAATAATACCAATTGTTAAATTCTTTTTAACATTCATTTTTATTTCCTCCAATACAACTGAATGATAAAATGGAAAGGAGAGAGGGTCCTCTCCTTTCAAAAGTTCATTGTTTCATTAGCGTAATTCACCCGGTGTTTGATGAGCAATAAATGTCCATTCAAGTTCTAAACTATCGCCCTGGAATTGATTTTGATTTTTACCGTTATCTACAAACTCAAATGCAACATACATTAAATCAGAATCACCAGCTTTTAAACCACTATCTTCACCATTTAATCCTAATAGCCAAGTAATCCAGCTTTGTAAATTTTCAACAGCATCAGGAGTCATTTTTTTTAGATCATATAATGTAGTTTCGGCAACTACGTCATTATAATCGCCGATACCCCAACCTTCACCGGTTTTATCAACATTTTCTAAGAATAAAACTTTTATATGTTTACCGAAATCATCTGAACCGTTATCACCTTTGGCATCATTTACAGTATAATTTGTTATTAAATCAATGCTCGAAATATCTAATGATCCATTGTTGATTAATTCAAATTCTCTAACGATTATATCTCCAGGTTTTAAATTATCGACATTAACAATCGTAGTTGGATTCACGGATAAATCTAATGTACCTGCGGCAAATGTGTTGTTTGTTACTTCTGTATCACTGAAATAGGCGTATGTACCTCCTCCGATGAGTGATAATCCTAGTGCTGCGGAAGCGATTCCAAGTCCTAATTTCTTTTTAATACTCATTTTTTCTCCTCCCTAAAAAGATAATTTTTTTAGAATCCCCGAGGACGATCCACTATCGTTTTGTTCTCAATTAAGAACTTAAGTACAGTATATTGTTATTTATAACGAATGTGAAACATTAAAAATAGGCAAAATTACTTAAAATTTATTTGATATCGCTAATTTTCTTAAAATTACTTTCATTTCCTCATTATTTCGTTCTCTTTAAAGAAAATTATTGTTTCCTTTTGAGAACGTTTGTATTTCTACATATCATTTAATATAGCCCTTTTTTCATATCTTCTATTTGTTCATTATTCTTTTTATTTATGGTAAGATAAATTTACATATTCAAAATCATTCTTTATTAGGTGTGTGGGGTATATGCTTGGAGACCAGTTAAAAAAGCTTCGTAAGGAAAAAAATATGTCCCTTTCAGAATTAGCTGAGAGAGCTGGTGTAGCGAAATCTTATTTGAGTTCAATTGAAAGAAATATACAAACAAACCCTTCGATTCAACTATTAGAAAAAATTTCTTCTGTTCTAAATGTGTCCATAGATCAATTAATCAAGGACGTACCTGAAGAAAATGAGTTGGATGCCGATTGGTTAATGTTAGTAAAGGAAGCGATGAACTCAGGAGTGTCGAAAGAACAATTTAAAGACTTTATAGAATATAACAAATGGCGACTTCAAAATAATAGAGAATAATATTGCAACAAGGGATTCCTTGTTGTTTTTTCATAAAAAAATAAACTACGTTATGTAGTTTATGTATTTGATAGATTATTATGTAGTTTGTATATTTGATAAATTATTATTTTCATTGATCATTTTTTGTTCTTTGAAAAACTTCATAATTTCATCTTTTGAAATACCTACTTTTAAAGCTTCTTGAATTAATTCTACCCATTCCCTGTCAATGTTGTGATGCTCGTGAATCACCTTTTATCCTCCTTGTACTTTTCCATATATTAGTCCTTATACATGACCATCTTACTATATGACAAATGCACCCCCATTATAATGGATATGCTTGGATATATTTGTTTAATTTTGTAATCATCATTCAATTTTTTTTAATCGTTTTTTTACAATTTATTTCATATTTCTGTTTAAATTGATTGAATATTTAGTATAATCTAACTATAAGATGTGATTTTTTGATTGTTCATGCAATTATTTTTACTATTTTCATACTTTTTGACCATTAAATGTACTCATATAAAAAAGATGATTGAAACGCTCAATCATCTTTTTTATGAATCAGAATGATTTAGTTTTGGACCTAGTACAAATATCAACAGCCCGAAAGAAATAACGACTGCCAAACCATATAAAATGTTTAACCAGATCGAACTTTCTTTATAATGACTTTGTTCATTTCCTACATGGACGGTATAATGTTTTTCTCCATCTGAGAAGATGGCTAATTCTTCTGCTTTCGCAGTAATAGTGTTGTTGCCTACATCATTTGACGTAAATAATAATGTTTTTACTTCGTTATTCGTAGGCATTTGTTTCGGTTCAAACGATAACATTTTTTGTTCTTCTGAAATTTTTGTTTTTCTGTTTAATAATGATTTTTCATGAAGATATTCCGTTTTCCATTTAATTTTCTTTTCTTCATATTTATTTGGCTCAACTGGTGTGTAATTTGCTAAAACTGGCATTGAACTAAAGCAAAGAAAAAAGAAAATCGATACGATAATGAATTTACCCTTCATATGGAACATCCTTCTTCGGTGAGGTACGTAATTTTTTTATCATCGGTTGCACAGATAGGAATATTATCGTTAATAGTATTAATAATACGACTGTTGGATAGTACGATGATTGATCCCCTCGATATTGGACAGACATTAGTAAATCGGCAATTGGATGTGTCAATGAAAAGTTTGGTAATAAAAGATCTAATAACGGAAATACAAAATATATGACCAACATAATCCCTATTACCATTCCTGTAAATGGACTGATTGAAAAGGCACCTTTTACTATTGCCGAACATGCAAATAAACTTAAGATAATTAAAGCTGACCATTTCATCGCTTGTTCATTTTCCATCGGATAGATGTTTAAACCATAAATTCCAATCAATAGCCCAACTGCAATGTTTAATAATAAAAACATAGATAATTGGACGAAGAAAGGACTATTGGAATAATAATGACAAAAATATCCGATGAGTAAACCACTGATTACAATAATAATGAGCATTACAACGGGTGGAGTTTGTTCTGTTTTTTCCGGCGGTGTTTCTCCGCTCACTCGTACCGGATTTGCTAAATATTCATAAACATATCCATTACTTTGACCGTCGACAATCGCGTTATTTAATACACCATATACGTCTTCTTTTACCTTTTTTGTAAAGTCAACATTCAACGCCCAGTTAGTATTTAGTTCATCTGCTTTCATCTGAACATTATTAACATTTTCTTGAAGACGAGATGTATAGTCGTTTAAACTATCTTGCCGTTCTTCCAGTGATTCAAGTAATTCTGATAGATGTTTCAACTGTTGGATTGACTGATCATGAATAGTTAAAAATACTTCACCCTTCACATTTTCAACCATTGGTGTTTCTTTCACCTCTGGTTGGGAATTGTTCGCTTCCATGAGCATTTCAGTTACTTCATTTGTATCTTTTTGTACATCTTCAAGAATTGTAATTATTTCTTGATATTCGATATCCGCATATGTTTTATATTCATCTAAAACCTGTAAATATAGATTTCCAAAGATTGTTACCTCATTATCTGTCTTATCAATCTCATCTTTGAGATCACTTAATTTTTCAAGTTCTAATCCACTAACCTGTAATTTTTCCTCTAATGTTTTTCTTAAATCTTCTAATTGTAATATTTCTCCGATCAATGAACTTCCGGTTTCTTCCATGTTATCTAAAGTGATAAAATATGTTTTTAAATAAGCATAATATTCAATTACATCTAATAATTTATTAGGGTTTAATTCTCCTTCAAAGATTTTCTCTAATATTTCTTTCCTATCGTCAGGTAAATTTGAATGATGAAGGATATCTTGTTCTAATTTTTCAACTGCTTTTATTACATCTTCAAAAATGGAATTTAATTGATTCATTAACGCATTTATATCATCGTTGTATTTCTCCAATAATTGGCCAAAATCATTTTTCAGTTCGTTAAATTTGACATTCAGCTCATTGTTTTCATTGACGATCTCATTCATATTCGTTTCTAATTGCTGGATTTCCGATTCTATGTTTTGAAGTTGTTCATTAATTGGTAGCGGAAGTTCCTCTTCATCCGAGTCACTTAATAATTGACGCAGTCCGTATAACAAATTCTTAAGTTCTTGAAAACTTACTTCATTAGATGCATGGTTTTCCAAATCGAAAATAACAGCTACATCTTCAATAGCATATCTATTGTCCGTACCTTCAGAATTATCTCTCGGGCCAATTTCATTTTTTAACTGTTCTAGATTATTTTCTAACTGCTGAAAAACCAATTGATGCATTTGATGATGATAATAGTTTAATAGTTGATTGTGAAGTGCCTCCATGGAAGCAATTTGAACATCTACTTGAGCTTCTCTAATTGCTTGGTACTGATTCCTTTCCTTATTGATCCCAGCGAATAAATTTTGTATCAAGTTTAAGCTGTTTGTAAATTGTTCTCTTTCTTTATCAAAATTTGGATGAATGACATTGATTTGTTCTATTTCATTTTTTCCGCTGTTTAAAATTTGCTCGTACTGTTGAATTCCTTCTTCAATCGCCAATTTATTTTCTTCTTGTTTTTGAAGAATATGTTCTCTCTGTTCCTTTTGATATTCCTTGTAATCTTCTATGAGATTCGCGAAAGCTAATAACTGTTCTTTTGCTTTTTCTGATTGATCGACATTTCGTTTCGAAGTTTCCCCTAATGATTGGGTCGCATCCAAAATTCCTTCAATCATGGACTTTTGTGTACTCACTTCAGATGAAAGTTTTTGAGAACCAGGGGTGTAAAAAGAATACATAGCTTGTTGGAAAGCGACTTCTTTTTCAACAATTTGTTCAAAACGCTTACGAATTGCTTCCACTTCTTCTGAAACATGGGCCCAATAGATCGTAGACATGTGCTTGTTAATGTCATTTTTCATCCGTTCCATTTCTTTTTGAACTCTATGACGGTTTTTTGCATCGAGATTAGTTTGAATTTTATATTGGACCGAAGCTTTCACAGGATTTTCTTCCTCAAACGTTAAAATATTAGAAGAAAAATCTGATGAAATATATATAATCGCATCAAATCGGTTTTGCTTAAGCCCATTTTCTGCAGCATTTCTGTTCACAACTGTCCACTCATAATCGGAATTTTCCCCTAATAAACGGACCAACTCATGTCCTAGTTGCAATGTATCTCCGTCTTCCAATTCAGCACCAACATCTTCATTGACTACTGCTAATACTCTTGATTGCTGTTCAATGATTTTTGTCGGATTGTCACCAATGAATTGAAAAAAAACAAATGGAAAGAGGAGTATTAACAATAGTTTCGCTATAAACTGAACGGAGCCTTTCCTTTTTCTCCTACGTTCATTCATTTTCTTTCCCCCTTATTTCAGCATAACGGGATTTGTATCTTTCTTTCTGTCCCATTTTCAACGAAATAACCGAAACCAGGCTCAATTTCCGGTTCTTTTCTTACATACGGCAATGTAAAAAAGCTTTGATCAGATTTTTTCATTAAAACAAATCCTTGTCGTATTTGTTTCAGTTCATTGGTAAACGAATCAAATCCTTTCGAAAATTCATTAGCTCCCCCTGAGGCAATGACAGAAAAACCAAATAGACTGTATTGTTTCATAAACATAGCTAATTGTCCTTGAATTACACTATCAATCGTCGATTGAAATCTAGAAATACTATCAATGACTAATAAAATAGGTGGAAATTTCAACGTTTTAACAGTGTTATTTTCTAAAGCATAAAGATACTCTTTTTCTCTTTGCTGAAATATTTCATTCATTTTTGAAATCCATTCAGCTATACTTTCTTTCGTTTCTAAATAGGTGACATTCGAGCGTTTTGAAAATCCTGATAGACCTCGATCTGTGCCATCAAAAACACCAATATTTTTCGCTCGTTCTGCGAAATGAGAGTTTAATATGACTTTCAGCAAATTGGTCTTTCCTTTTTGTGATTGACCAATCACGATACAATGTTTATTTTTTGTTAGATTCAAGCTGACTGGTGTGACCGTTTCCTCATCCAATCCGAGTGGTATGAGCCCTTCTTCTTTTGTATTTCCAACATTCGTTAAAAATTCATGAATGAGAAGTTTTTTAGGAAGCATCGGTACCGGTTTTGGTCTTTCTACTCCTCTATATTTGTTTTGCAGCTCTGAAATTAGTTTTTTTACATTTTCGAGTACTTCCATATCGTCTTTTCCTTCTTGAGGAAGGTACATTTGCATTAAATATGCTTGATCTTTTTTAATAATGGCACGACCAGGAATCGATTCAATTTCATAATCTACCCTACCTAATAATGAATAAGATTCTGTTGGGTCCATTAAATAATGAACGATTTTCGTTTTTAAATTGTTCAACAATGAAGGTCTTATGGAATTAACTCTTGTAGCTGTAAATATTAAATATATCCCTAATGATTGTCCGTCTCGGGATAATTGAATAAATTGTGTTTCTAAATCTGGAAACTCTTCTTTAACTAAATCAAAGTTATCAATCGTAATAATAATTAGCGGAAGTGTTTTTTCACCGAGTGAATGGTAGAGTTTGATATTACTTACTTCTTTTTCTTCAAACAATTGCTTACGTTGATCCATTTCTTCTTTTAAAATCCTTAGGAACTTTTCAATTTTCCGCTCGTCGTCCATTCGAAAATAATCACCGAGATGTGGTAATTGACGCAACGGTAATAGTGCTCCATTACCAAAATCAAAGATATAATAATGGATCTCTTGAGGACTCATTTTTTGAGCAAAATTTAATAAGATCGTCATAGCTGTCGTTGATTTTCCGTAACCAGAGCTTCCAAAAATTGCGATATTTCCGTCTTCTATTAATTGATACACATATTCTTCTTGAAGTTGTTTTTCTGGTTCATCTTTTAAACCAAAAATATATTTGTCTTTCGGAAGTTCATCGGATTTCTTTGGAAATAGTCTATTACCTAATGGAGGGAGCCAAGGACTACGCAATTTTTCGATCCGAAGCGTTTTTTGTACCTCTTCAATTTGTTTAACAACTGCATCAATTTCGGTTATCTTTTCTTTTTTGGTTATCTGCATTCCTGATACATCTGATAATGGAATGAGACCTAAGTCTGTAACGATTGCAATTTCATCTTCAGAGCTAAAAGTATCTTCCATGTAAGGGGCACCGCTCCAAGCTGATTGAAACAGTTCATATACTTCGTTATTTCCAACTTGTAAATATCCTCTTCCGGTGACAGTAATGTTGGCAGCATCAGCATTTTTCAATATTTCTTTACTATCATTCGCATCTTGAACTTTTAAACAAACTTTAAAACGTGCATTGCTCCAAATTTGATCATCGACAACTCCACCAGGTTTTTGTGTAGCTAAAATGAGATGAACACCTAAACTACGGCCGATTCGTGCCGCACTCACGAGTTCACGAATAAAATCAGGTTCTTCTCTTTTTAATTCTGCAAACTCATCCGAGATTAAAAATAGATGTGGCAGTGGTTCGCTCGATTTTCCATTACGATAAAGTTCCGTGTAATCATGAATATGGTTCACTTCATATTGATCAAATAATCGCTGTCTACGTTTTAATTCACTTTTAATGGAAGCAAGGGCACGATTGCTAAAATTTTTACTTCCTTCTATATTGGTAATTGTTCCTAATAAATGTGGAATATTTTTAAATGGTTGAGCCATTCCTCCACCTTTGTAGTCAATTAATAAAAACGCAACATCATGAGGATGGAAATGAACAGCTAATGATAATATATACGTTTGTAAAAATTCACTCTTCCCAGAACCTGTAGTCCCTGCTAATAAGCCGTGAGGGCCATGGGCTTTTTCATGTAAATTTAATTCAACAATGTCATCTTTCCCTTTCAAACCAATGGGAACTGATAATGATTTCGAAGACAAGTTTGTAAACCAATTCTGTTCGATTTGAAGATCTTTCACATCTTTTGCTTTAAACAACTCTAAAAAAGATACCATTGTAGGAATGGAATTGCTTAATCCTAATTGATGGTCTAATGATTGAAGGAGTCTGGCGAATCGCTCGTTTGCATCTTTCGTATGGGCATCTAATGAAAATGGCTTATGAACAGCTTTCGACTGTTCAATAAGAATATCTCCTTCTTTTTCATTAATATAACGAACTAACGTATGAATATTTTCCGTTAAGCTCTCCTTAGAATCCGCAGCAAAAATCGTCGTTAAGCCAATCTTTTTATCTTTTCCTTCCAAATACTCAAGAATAACATGTTCAGAAATGAGAGTTCGATTCGTAATAATGAATACGAAATGTGGACGATGGATCATCTTCTTCGATTCTTGATCAATGTCCCGTTCTCTTAAAAGTTCATATATGCTTGTCAACAATTGGTCCCGCGTCTTTTCGTTATAAATCAATCCTTTTGCATATAAATGCGGAAGCTGGAAATGTGGCAGCCATTTCATCCACTCCCACTCGGAATATTCTTCCTCATCGAAGATAGCCACGAATCGAATATCGTGATAGCTATGGAAAAACGCAAGTTGCCCAATTAATTGGTGAATTTCATTTTTTACAATCGACATTTTCCCGACAAGTCCAATCGATCCAGAAGACATGTCAATGGAAAGGGGTACATTCTTCACCGTTCGATAAGCGTCAACCATTTGTTGAAAACTTTCAACTAGGTCATCGATTTCACGATTGGCTGAGTCTTCACTACCAACAGACACTTCAAAACTCGCAGGAACATTCGCTTTTCCTAGGCGAACATGTAAAAAATCACTACTTTCAATGGTTCGTTCCCAAATTCGTTCGTTCAACTGGAAAGTTAAGTATTTCAATCGTTCAAATGAAGGGAAATGATACTCTAATACTTTTCGTTGTTCATCTGCTAACTGTTGCAGTTCCTTTCGTTTTCGCTCTAGATATTCGTTATATAATCTTCGACGCTTTTCACTTTTCTTTTTTCGATTTCCTTTTTCTTTAAAATATTGAACAGTAGATGTAATTAATGTTGTTCCAAACATAACAACGGAAACTAACATAAAAATGCCTCGAGGTTGAACGATTGCAATTGCCCCCATCACAAGAAGCATGACAAGCGGAGGTAAAATCACCAACCATAAACCTCTTTGATAGTTGTCACTTTCTTGATAAGGATAGGACAAAGTGACTTTTTCTTCCGGTAAATCATAAACCATTCTTGGTGTTCTTCGATATTCGGGGTATTTCTTTTTCTTTTCAGACGTTGGCAATTGAATGTTTGGTAAGGTAGAATGATAGCTTTCATTTCCTATAATTTGTAGGACATCTCCATCAACAATCGATATTTGTAATCCTGACCAAAATAACAAATCACCATTTTGTATAAAGACCGTCTCATTAACTTTTTGACCATTCCAATAAAGGGTGGTGTTTGGATATGGCGTTGCATACCAATTTCCATTCGTTTGCACGAGACTGAAAGCTTCTTCTTCATGTGCTAAAAAACTTTTCTCTTTTCGTATGTGTGATGATTCATCCGTTGTTGAAAATTTCAATTCTTTTACATCACCAATAAAGTAGTATTTTCTCTCCGACCGTTGAAGCGATAAGAAAAGAGTAATTTTTTGATCGTCTGTTACATGGATTGAGATTGGTTTATTATCGAATAATTGACCTATCATTTTCCCGGCAATTTCTATATTTAAACCTTTTTGATCGTTATTGACCGTTAATTCGATCGGTCCTTGAGAAAATTGATACGAATGAATCGTAATCGTATGCTCTAAATCGTTTCCTATTGTTATCGGGGCTAGTTCATCTGGAAATGTATGTTGCTGATAAGTATTTTCATAGAATATCCATAATACGCTCATCTTTTCACCCCTAAGGTGCTTTATTTTCTTTGTCTCGTTTTTGTTCCTCTGTATCCTTTTTCGTTGTTTCATCTGTTTCTTCTTCTGTTTTATTATCCGTTTCTATCTGTTGGGATGTTGATTGTTCTTGTTCCATTTCTTCCTTATATGCCCCTATTTCATTTCTGATTTCGTTTAATTCTTTTTGCCGTTCTTCACTTGACATCGATTGATCCGCTTTTATTTCTTCTTCCCGTTTCAATAACCCATAAATGATGAGTTCACGGTCTTCCATCATTCGGGCAATTTCAAGTGCCTCTTTGTTTTCACCACGCCCGATGTAGATCCAGTAAAGAAAATATTGTGGATCTGTTTGTAACGTAATCGTTTTTAGTACGTTTTCTCTTTGCTCTTCGGTAAGAGGTTCGTAAATAATGTAAGAAGATACTAGTTGATATTGAACGATATATGGCATATCTTTCGGATCATATTTTTCTAACGTTGAAATAACATCGCTATATTTTTTTCTCATAAAATACTCGTTGCTCAGGACATACGCTTCTTGCTTCGGTATGGTAAAAAACATTGTATAAATGGAATAAACAAGGACAGGTATAAATAAAAGAATGATGCCTAACAACGTAAATTTCTGTACCCTCCATTTATTACGAGGGATCGTCATTGTATTTGCCTGAAACTCTTCCAATCTTCTTATTTCTTGTTCAATCACCGAGAGAAGCTCTTCGTAATCTTTAGATGATAAAATGGATTTTGCTAGTTTCGACAATTTTATTGTCTCGTGGAATTTTAAATATTTTTCAAATGAATATTGTCCGTCCAAGACAAAAGCAACCATTGCTCTAACTTCATGAAATACACGTTCATCGTCTCTTTCGTAAGGTGGAATACTTTCTTTAATCCCATAATGCAAGAAATATGGAGATAAACTTTCATCCAAAACAATGTTGTCTGGACTTACAATGAGATGGAGACGTTGTAACGAGTGATTCAACACTTTTTTCACTAATTGGTGAGAAAAATAAGCTTTTGCTAAATGACTTTTTGATTTCAATTCTTGAAAACTTTTATATTTCGGCGGTCTTTCTATAATAATCGATATTTCATCATCGTTATGTTTCAATTCTTTTTTGAAATCTCGGTTGAGATCACGGAGTACTCCTAATTCAAGTTCATCTTGCATTTTAATTTTTGTACGTTGAAAAGTTATCGTCGTTGTGAAATTTTCATGTTTGACGACTCCTTCTATCAAACGCTCTAAGTAGGATGCCTTTTCTTCGTTCATCGACTGTGACTCCTTTAATCGATTTATTCATAATATTTCTATCCGATCTCCGTTCGTAATCTTTAATTGATGAAGCACCACATTCCCCGAACAAATAAACTCTTTATTTTGCACTCTCACCCAATAGCCCTCTTTCGGAGGAGTCTGGATCTTTTTTGCTTCCCACACGATTTCTACTAATTTCTTGATGGAATGATAATTAGATAAGCGGAGGTCAAAAACATCACCGGTGTAATTTTTTAAATCAATCGTTATTTGAATATACATATAACTTGCCCCCAACTGTTCAACGTATCATTTAGTTTGCAAATAGGAAAAAAGCGCCGACATCTCGAAAGAATCAGCGCTCACATCTATCCTTATATACAATTATCCACGAATTTGATTAGCGATTTGATTATCTGTATCTTCAAGAATTGTTGCGGAAGTATGAAGTTGTTGGGAAACTTCACTTAATAATGTTGCCATTTTTTCAAATGATGGTCGAAGCTCTACATATTGTTGATTAAATGCTTCACTAGAAGAACCTTCCCAAACGTCTTGTAAATGCGCAGCCATATTATCTAATCGAGCGATAAGTTCAGATACATTTGAGCTTTCGTTCGCGTATTGCTTTGCAACTCCTCTTAACTCTTCCGGGGTTAGGCGGATAACACCAGACATGACATATACCTCCTTTACAATTTCTTCCTTGATTTTATTATAGATTTGTATTTACCTCAATAAAATTTACAAATTTGGTAGAAAATGATAATTATATCCTATGACAATTTAACGAAATGAATAGTGGCATGAAAATTTATACCATTCTTTTAGTCTATGCAGACAGGAAAATCGGCTTAAATTGCATCTAGGTCTTACGATAAAAAGCTTTTTCTAAAATCTTCCCATTTATCATTCACCCTTGAAATCGATTGTTTTAACTTTTTGAGTTCGTCATTCACTGCTTCGCTATATTTCCCACCTAGATGGAAATGACACTCTTCCTTAAGGTTTTCTATCATCATTTCGATTAAATACATTTGAGTTAGAACGGTTTGGTTTTTCTCATCTTGCTTTTTCATCTCTTTGCTTAAATGTTCAATTTTTTTGTAGGCTTGTTGAACAATATGCTGTGATTCTTGTTTCACTCGTACATATTCCAAATAGTTTTCATCTATAGATCTCATGATTGGGACCGATCATCATAATTTCTCCCCCCCTGGGTTACGAAAACTAACATAAGATCTTCCATTTTTAAAAACATTCATTTTTATACATCATATGAAGGATTAGAACAGGTTACAATCCGACTTGATTCATTTGTTAAAAATGGTATTTTATTACTATTAAAGTCATACAATTCTACTAAATGCTGTTTACTTAAAGTTTTGCATTTACGATAGAAGAACCAAACCATCTTTTTATATCAGTTTCACGTTTTTCAAAATGGTCGGAAGTTTCCATGATTAATAAGCCAACTTTTTCTATTTTTTGGATTAAACGATGAATTTCTTCTAATAAATCATTCAGCCTATCCATTTTATAGCACCGATAGTATCCATCCTTTAAAAAAAGCTGTTTCAATTGTTCCAGTGGTTCTTGAGAAGGGTTTCCGTACTTGGCAATCGTTTCATAGCGAATATTCAATCGGGAAAGTTCGTTTTCTGCTTGTTCTATAATTCTTTTTATTTCAAAATGAATTTCCTCTTCCAGCTCTTCTAATAATTGTTTTGCTTTTTGTAAGTATGGAATAATTTCTTGAAGAAGGATATTTCCGAATTGCTGATATCGTTCTTTATCAAACTTTATGGCATGAGTACTTGAAACACCTGAGGAAAAAGTAATTGGGGAAAGGTTATAGACATCATAGAGAGTTCCGTTTAAACTGCGGAAACCAGCTGTCGAATGTAAATCGATAGGACCTTTGTGGGGATCTGGATTAAGGAATAAATGCCTTCTGATTCCAGCTTTTGTTGGGCGAATATAGTACAATTGAAAAGGTAAAGACTTTTCTTGTTGCAAAAATAGGGCATACTTAAAGGAACGCTCCCATTGGGCAATTTCTCCTTCGTGGATTAGAACATGAATGTTGTCATAATGATGGTTTTCTTTTATTAACTTTTGGTATTTGCGATCCAATGCTGTTGGATTGAAAGCATACACTTCTACGTCTGGAAAAACAATGCCTACTTGCATAGATAATTTACCACCCATGGAGTGGCCATTTACGACGATGTTTGCATTTGGGTATTTCTCTTTAATAGTTTTCACATATTGAATGGCTTTTTCACTATAATCAATCGTTCTCGCCGATTGTGGTGAAAACGTTTGGGTTACGTCTGTAAACTCAGTAAAGTCCGTTCCAGAAAAAGTGACAACGATTTCCGCTCCTTTTTCACTTGGATCGCCTTTGGAAATGGCATTTGCATGGAAGCCACTCTCTACATAAGAGTAGTATCCATGCCGATCGTTATAAATTTTAACTTTTTCTTTTGAATATTGACTAATTCCATAAACGAACCGTATATTTTCATTCTCTAGTTTCGTCCTGTATTCACGAATCATTAAATCCGTTAATTGAATGACATCCTGTTCACTTTTGATTTCTGGAAAACTTCTAACATAGTTTTCAGCTTCGTATACAATTTCCATTGCGATTAATTGGTGTTCGGCGGGAGTAAAATTTCTAGTCATGGTAGACACACCTCACTCGATTTTAATCGTTTCAAACAATCCGTCGTGTGCACCTGTTTCCCAATTAGATATTCCTATACTTACATTATATTCTCCCTTTGGTAAAATATTGCTTAGATGTGTCCTGATCTTATTAACCTCTTCGAAAGTTAGTCCTTTTAACTCTCCTCTTATATCAATCAGACTATTTAACTTCTTAAACGAATCCATATTTTTTCTTATATATTCTTTAAATTCCGCCAATCGAAAGTCACATTCTTCAAATGCTTGAACGATCTTTCGATTCAATTCTTTGTTGATTCCTAGACTGGTATAGAAAAATTTAATTTTAGATTCACTTTCCCTAATTAAATCTTTTACATTGAGCGAAGATAAAAAATCGATGGCTGGTTTAAAGTCTTCATATCTTTCTTCCAAGTAAAGCACATTAAAAATTTCAGCAACCAATTCTTCCTTTTTTGTTTTAATATTATTTGTTTCAGCATCTACATCTAAAGCGATATTAAAGTTCGGATTTCCAACATACTTTACATAAACAAAAAATTGCTTCTCACCGCTCGGTAATGTTACAGGGTCTCCTATTTTTTCAATGGCTACTTTTTCAGCATCTAAATGAAAAGCTTGAAAGAATTGTTTCACGTTTTCTTCAATCATGTTCTGTTGCGCCTCACTTACATTATGATCCTTTGAAACAAAAGCCATGATAAATACCCCTCCAATGATGAGAAAGCCAATCATGATGATTTTATTCACCAATACACGTCCTCCCTCTTCCAATACCAAACTGAACTCATAGTAACAATATATGATATTGTATGTTTGCCTGATTCTCTAGCTATGTATTTCCAAAAATTTGTGTTTTAGCCTAGATGAATAGAAAACCACTCACTTTCACTATATCCAATCTTATAGTTTTATAGACGTAAATTTCTTTCGTTTTGAATTTTCAGAAAAGTAATACCCAATTCAAAACTTTAACATTGTCATAAAATAATTTAAATAGGAAATAAGCCGGTATGACATTTCTACTATATCCCTATTGCAGCATTAGATAATATCATACAGGAATTGCTGTACATCACTGTTGTTTAACATAATAAAAAGTGAGATGTAAAGGCGTGACTTTATTAGGATAAGCTTTGAGAACCCGCAGGAGTAAGGGACGAACGACGATGAAGATCGGGGTGTAACCCGCGGAAATCGTCGACATTAATAAAAATAAAGATACTCATGATACAAAATCACGAGTACCTAACTTCTACATTTTTCTAGTTCTTATACGGTAAATCTTGTTAATGCATTAATTTCCTAATCATTTTTAACGCATTTTCCGTTTTCCCATACCTATATGGAATATCAAACTTCGTTGTCTGTTTCAAAACACTTTTTTCATGACTAAACGTATCAAAACTATTTTTCCCATGATAAGCACCAATGCCACTTTCTCCCACTCCACCAAATGGTAAATATGGCGAACTTAAATGTAGAATGGTGTCATTGACACAACCACCACCAAAAGAAACCTCATTTAATATATGTTCTTGAATTTGTTTACTTTCCGAAAAAATATAAAGTGCCAATGGTTTTGGACGACCATTGATTTTCTCCAATGCTTCAAATAAATTTTCATATGTTAATATAGGTAAAATTGGACCGAAAATTTCCTCTTGCATTACTTTATCGTCCCATCCAACATCTGTTACAACCGTCGGTTCTATCCATCGATGTTTGACATCATAGTGACCACCAATTTCAATTTTACCTTCATCTAAAAATCCGATAAGACGCTGAAAATGTCGATCGGTTACAATTTTAGTGAAGGTACCAGATTCAAAAATATTATCGGAATATAGTTCAATAATGGCTTCTTTTAAATGGTTCAAAAATGATTCTTTCACACTATGATGTACATAAACATAGTCAGGAGCAACACACGTCTGTCCTGCATTTAAAAATTTTCCCCACGCCACCCTTTTCGCGGCTAGTTTTATATTCGCATCTTTATGAACAATGCAAGGACTTTTTCCTCCCAATTCCAAAGTAACAGGAATTAAATGTTTAGAGGCTGCTTCCATAATTTTTTTCCCAACTGAAACACTACCCGTAAAGAAAATATAATCCGTTTTTTCTTTTAATAGCTCTGTACTTGTTTCTATATCACCTTCAACGACTTGCAAATATTCTTCTGGAAAGTTTTCGTTAATAAGTTTTGCAAGTAGTTCAGATGTCTTTGGTGTAAATTCTGATGGCTTTAAAATTACACAGTTTCCAGCAGCAATTGCTCCAATCATTGGGGCAATAGAAAGTTGAAACGGGTAATTCCAAGGAGAAATAATTAATGCTACCCCATATGGTTCCGGGTAAATATAACTTTTTGAACCAAATAATGCTAAGGAAGACTTCACACGTTTTGGTTTGGACCATTTACGTATGTTTTTTAACATAAAGCGGATTTCTTCTAACACAATTCCGATTTCTGTTATGTATGAGTCAAATTCACTTTTATTTAAATCTTCTTTTAATGCATCCATAATTAATTGTTCATTTTCAGCAATTAGAGAATGCAATTTTTCCAAAGAATCGATTCGAAATTGAACATCTTTTGTTTTCCCTGATTGAAAAAATGATCGTTGTTTTTCAACTAGGTCATTATAAATACCCATGGAAATTACACCTCATTATTATTACTTTTATTCCTATACTACCTTGGAATTGAGAATTGAACAAATTTCTAATTATTTTGTGAAATTATTCTATTAACATTTCACTAGCTTTTTATATAAAAAATAAATTTAAGTGAAATTTCTTACTTGCAATTAAAGTCTTTTCAGTTGCAAGTTTTTTATTGACTTGCAAGTTCAAATTCTAAAGTTACAAATAATACTTCGATAGTTACAAATTTTCTTCTTTCACTTGCAAATACGATGGTTTCTAGTTGCAATTAATTTTCTAAAGTTACAAATACGCTGCAAAAACTTACAAATTTGTTCACCAGAGTTGCAAATATACATTCAATCGGTAAGGATTGGCATATACCAATCCTTCCTTTACTGAAAAAGACTCCCTTGAACATTCGAGTTGCAAATAAATCAATACGAGTTGCAAGATTTTCCGAACACTCGTTTCACAAATTCACTCTTAAACGTTCAACTTGCAAATAAATTAGTCTAGTTGCAAGATTGTTGTCAGCGTGCAAAATCATATTTTACGAATGGCAAATCATTTTTCCATTTAAAATATGAAAATTTCATGAATAAATTGAAAGGAGAAATTGAGCTCTTCAATTTCTCCTTCTTCCTTATTTGTAACTATTTCGAATTATGTAAACACCTATTTTACTGCTTTTTTAGTTGCTTTAATTTCGTAAAGTCCACCTTCCGTACTGATGATATAGTCAGGTTTTGGTTGACCTAATCTCGCTTTATGACCAGCAATGTGTTCAGGGCTTTTCTCCCAAGCTTTCCAATGTTCTTCTGATTCCCAGCGAACCATTACTACCACTTCTTCATCCCCACGTCTAACTTTTTTTACCATTACAGTTAAATCAATAAATCCGTCCTGCTTTTCAATGATTCCTTCTTTACTAAAACGGTTGACTACTTGATCAGCATATCCTTCTTTAACGACTGTTTTTCTTAATTGAACAAACATGCACGAACATCTCCATTCTTTATATGTAATTAGTTTCATTTTAAATGAAAATGATTATCATTTGCAACATATTTTTTATTTTCCCCTTTCCCTCATACATCTAACATTACCAATTATTTCTATACTATATCTTCCCTACAGTACCAATGATTAGGTGAAATTTTTCACTTTGTGAACATTGTGTGATAAAAATCACATTTTTCTCGTGAACATTTTGTGAAATGATGCACAAAAATTTGTATTCCCTTTAATAGGGAAATACAATAATCAAAGAATAGACTATTCCATAGTTTTTGAATCTTGTAGAAAGGAGTTCCGATGTTACCATGAAAAAAGCATTTCTTGGCGTCTTTTTTCTTGTTGCTGTCGTGCTAACTGGTTGTGAACCTTTATTGGTATTAGATCCTAAAGGACCTCAAGCAGAAAGACTAGCTGGCGATATAAAATTATCCATCGCGATTATGTTATTGATCGTGATTGTTGTTTTTAGTTTGTTAGCATATGTGCTGATTAAATATAGATCTTCTAAACTAAACCCTGATTATGAGCCTCCTCATATAGAAGGAAATAAGTTTGTAGAACTTGTGATTGTAGGGATTCCTGTATTAATTGTTGCTTATTTATCATTTGTATCCGTGAAAAGCAATTACATTGTCGAATCTCCACCAAAGGGTTATGAAAATCAAGAGCCGTTAGTAATCTATGCATCATCTTCCAATTGGAAATGGCATTTTAGTTATCCAGAAGAAAATATTGAAACCGTGAACTATTTATATATTCCGACAGATCGAAAAATCGAATTCCGACTATATTCTCATGGTCCGATTACAAGTTTTTGGATTCCTCAACTCGGCGGTCAAAAATATGCGATGTCAGATATGATTACAACTTTACATTTGGCTGCAGATACTTCAGGAGAATTTATGGGTAGAAACGCAAACTTTAATGGAAAAGGTTTTGCAGAAAATACATTCCATGTGAAAGCAATGTCTCCGGATAAATTTGATGAATGGGTCAAAGAAGTAAAAGATACAGCAAAACCTTTAACAAAAGAAACTTTTCATGAGCTATTAAAACCTGGACATTTAGGACAAATGACCTTTACCGGAACACATTTACATTTTTCACCCCCTCCAGAAGGTGAACACTCAGGTCATAATCATGCTTCAATTAAAAATGAAAATTCCGATCATAACCATTAAAACGTTTTGTTTACTATCACATTAGAAATCTCTTAAAGAAAGGAGTAATTCCACATGGAGTTTTTTGAAAGATTTGCCATCCCTCATCCGAGTCCAGCTATATATGCTTCGATGGTTGCTATTGGATTAACCGTCATCGGCATTGTTGCGGGGTTAACATATTTCAAAAAATGGGGATACCTATGGCGTGAATGGTTAACAACCGTCGACCATAAACGGATCGGTATTATGTATTTAATATCCGCCTTGCTGATGCTTTTTAGAGGCGGTGTTGACGCGATTATGATGCGTTCACAACTTGCCATTCCTGAAAATACTTTGCTAGATGCTCAGCATTACAATGAAGTGTTTACGACACATGGAGTGATTATGATTATCTTCATGGCAATGCCTTTTATTATGGCGTTAATGAACTTTGTCGTTCCTCTACAAATTGGAGCAAGAGATGTTGCGTTTCCAAGATTAAACGCTTTAAGCTTTTGGTTATTTTTCATGGGGGCTATGCTTTTCAATATTTCCTTCGTCATTGGAGGATCACCAGATGCCGGTTGGACATCTTACTTCCCATTAGCTGGAAATGAGTTTAGCCCATCGGTTGGAACGAACTATTATATGATCGCGATTCAAATTGCCGGGATCGGTACATTAATGACTGGTATTAACTTTATCGTGACGATTTTAAAAATGAGAGCCCCAGGTATGACATTAATGAAAATGCCGATGTTTACATGGGCAGCCCTCATTACAAACGTTATTATCGTTTTTGCTTTCCCTGTTTTAACGGTTGCTTTAGCGATGGGGACAATGGACCGTCTGTTTGGTACACACTTTTTTGCAACCACAAACGGCGGAATGGATATGTTATGGGCAAACCTCTTTTGGATTTGGGGACATCCTGAAGTGTATATATTAATTCTTCCTGCCTTTGGGGTATATAGTGAGGTAATTCCTACATTTGCACGTAAAAATTTATACGGATATACATCTATGGTTGCCTCCATGGTGATTATTTCTCTTTTATCATTCCTTGTTTGGGTCCATCATTTCTTTACGATGGGTCAAGGAGCTTTAACGAATAGCATTTTTTCCATTACAACGATGGCGATTGCAGTACCAACAGGAATTAAAATATTTAACTGGCTATTAACATTATGGAAAGGGAAAATTGAAATCACCGTTCCAATGCTATATTCACTGCTCTTTATCCCACTGTTTACGATTGGTGGAGTAACTGGTGTCATGCTTGGAATGTCAGCTGCTGATTATCAATACCATAATACAATGTTTTTAGTCGCTCACTTCCATATGGTTATTATCCCGGGTGTAGTATTTGCAATGTTAGCTGGATTAACATACTGGTGGCCAAAAATGTTTGGTTTTATGTTAAATGAGCGAATTGGAAAATGGGCTGCTTGGACACTTGCCATTGGAACGTTAGTCGCGTTTATGCCAATGTTCTTCTCTGGATTAGATGGGCAAGCACGTCGAATGTACACATATTCCGAAGCAAGTGGATTTGGAACTTGGAATATGATTTCCTTTATCGGTGCTATTATTCTAGCATTCGGCTTTGTTTTACTAGTTTATAACATTTATTATAGTTTCCGTTATTCACCAAGAAACATTTCTTCAGATCCTTGGAATGCTCGTACACTAGAATGGGCAACTCATAGTCCTGTGCCAGATTATAATTTTGCGATAACTCCGAGCGTAGAAACTAGAGATGCGTTTTGGGAAGCGAAGAAAAAAGGAATTTCATTGTTTAAAGATGATTATAAAGAGATTCATATGCCAAATAGTAGCGGCGTCCCGTTTATTATGAGCTCGATCTTTTTTGTATTCGGATTTGCGATGGTCTTTAGCTTATGGGCGTTAGCGATTATTAGTGCACTTGGAATTTTTGCTTGTATGATTCATCGTTCATTTGAACAAGATCATGGATACCATATTTCCATCCGTGATATTAAAAAAACTGAAGAGAAATTAGGAGGTGCTAAGTCATGAACCATTCTTCCACGCAACCTCTTGAATATAGTACAAAGCAAAACTCTTTAAATATATTAGGATTTTGGATCTTTCTCGGAGCCGAAATCATGTTGTTTGGAACGTTATTTGCTTCCTATTTTACATTGGAAAACCGAATCGGGAATGGCCCGTCTAGTGCAGAAATTTTTCAAATTGCACCGGTAATTGTGGAAACTTTATTGTTATTAACAAGTAGTTTTACTATTGGTCTAGCGATTCATGCTATGCGCCTTAGACATAAAAAAGCGATGTTGTCATTCTTTGCGGTGACATTAATACTAGGTTTGGTGTTTATTGGAGTAGAAGTTTATGAGTTCGTTCATTACGTTCATATCGGCGCTGGTATTCAAGTGAGCGCATTTACAGCTATTCTATTCACTCTATTAGGGACTCACGGAGCTCACGTAACCCTAGGACTGTTTTGGGGAATCATGATTATGTTGCAAGTAAAAAAACGAGGGATTAATGAACAAACCGCAAACAAATCTTTTATTTTCTCATTGTACTGGCACTTTTTAGACGTCGTATGGATTTTTATCTTCAGCTTCGTCTATTTGAAAGGAATGATGTAAGATGAAACAATTATTTCCTTTAAAACAAGTAATGGGATTTGTTTTCTCTCTCGTTTTAACAGCTGTCGCACTATTGGTTTATTTTTTGAACCTTTCATTTACAGCAGGAATGACCATTTTATTAATAACCGCTTTTGTTCAAGCAGGTTTACAATTAGTGATATTTATGCATGCAGGTGAATCCAAAGATAAAGGTCCAATTTATACAAATATTTTTTACGGGTTTATTATTGCCCTCGTTTCGATCTTTGGTACACTGTTAACGATGTTATGGGACATGTAGTTTCTATAAATAATAAGCGAATGGTCCTCTTTCGTGGCCATTCGCATTTTTTATTCCCAATTAGCTTAATTTTTTTCAATTATTTCTTCCGTCATCACTAAAAAAATTCCCATTATAAAGATGAAAACACCACTTACAATGGTACCAATTCCAATAGGTGTCAAAATATTCGATCCTGTTTGGAAAAATCCGATCAAAAATAAGAGTATTCCAATAGTCAAAATGGAAAGTCCAAAAAACCTAATCGTATTAATCATTCGATCTTTAGTTGCCATCATCCTCATCCCCCTTATTATTTATATTATTCCTTTCGTTCACAATTTCGTCAAATATTTTTCTAACTTAATGTTAAAACAATGGATATACCGTTTTAATTGCTACGAAACATCTTGATAGTTTACTAGTTTCGTTCTCGATTTTAGTATATCCACATCATCTGTATAGAAATGATAGACAAATTGAATCGTTTACGATAAACAGTTTTTTCGAAACCTATTTCTATTGAATACGTACAAATAGCTAGATATACAAAAGGAGGATGATAAAATGTTTGAATACAAGTTTGTGAAAATCGAGTTTAAAAAAATTTCTGGAAAGCCTAAAGAAGATTACCGAGAAGTTATTAAAAGTCACGCAGAACAAGGGTGGCGGTTTGTACAAATATTCTCCCCTGACTTTGCAACATCAGGAGTTGCGATGGGTTCTTATTTTGAACTAATCTTTGAACGACCAATACAACAGAACCTTGAACAGTAACCATAGGTTAATAAGTTTGAAGAACATTGTGCTTGGTTGATAGTATCACCTATAAATATATCTTCTTCTAATATTGAGGTTACAAATATTTTTATTGAAAATTAAACGTGGTCAAGTTTGCAAATGTTCTTTCAGTTTGGCAGTGGAAACCCCTTCCTTTTATAGGGAAAATCACTATCAAACAATTAAGTTGCAAATTAATCAATTCGAGTTGATGGATTTTTTGTTAACTTACAAGAAAATATCCGTGAGTTACAAATAATTTTTTCATAGTTACAAATATTTTTCGCATAGTTGCAAGTTTCATTTCTTCGAGTTGCAAATAATTATAAAAAAGTTACAAATACGATTCACAAACTTACAAATTCGTTCATCATAGTTGCAAATATTCATCCATTCGGTCAGGATTGGTATCTACCAATCCTTCCTTTATGAGAAAAAATAGACCTCAAATGTTTAACTTGCAAATAAACCAGTCCAAGTTGCAAGATTTTTCGATTACTTGTTAAACTAATTTCCCCTTGAACCATCGACTTGCAAATAAAATCAAACTAGTTGCAAATTTTTGTCGACTTGCAAATTCATATTAACAAATCATTTTTCCTTAAGCTCCAACATTAGAGCCATTTTTATTGATGATCAACAAGAAAAATTATCAGAGCATAAAAAAAAAAGCCACAGTCGTTATGGGTAACTGTAGCAAACTGGAATTTATTCAACCTAAACTTATATTTACGGAACCTATACAGCTAAAGCCATTTTTTCATAATGTTTATACAAGGCATGGAATCTCCCGCTATACGTTTTGTTCCACGGTTTCTTTTTTCCACAAAAATGTAGAAAGACGGTGTGATGAATAACATAATTCATATCACATTTGCCTTTAGATCTTAATTTATATAGGCTGAAAAATCTTGCATCATAATTATAAATCGTTTCATCTAAACTCTTTATTTTTTTCGAATAAAGGGCATTCAAAATATCTTGATCAGGCATAATGAGTTTCTTTTTATTTTTTTCCACAAATTCATAAATTTTTTCTTCTTGAATCAGTTCTCTCTGCAATGAAAGATTCATCAGAAGTACGCCTGAATTATAGTAAGCATCTATACTATACGGAATGAGTCGAATTCGATTAATTTCTTTCACCGATATTTTATCATGGTAGGCAGCGGCATATAAGTAATCTTCTAAATCCATATGATATAGGTCATCAATCGAATTTAATACTAAAATATCAGGGTCTAAATATAAAATTCTATCTAAATCTTGTGGCAGGAACTTAAACCCTAGAAGTCGATAGTACATTTCTTTTGTATAATGCATTAACACAGGGGCGTCTTGAAAATAAGAATCTTCAATTTGAATATTTATTAGTTGGCCATTATGATTTTCTACGAATCTTTTTAACTCTTTTATTTCTTCTTCCTTTAAACTTGAATGCATGACATAAATGGAGAACGTTTGGCAGGGATTGTTATAGAATAGTGACTTAAGCATGACTTTTAGAGGTAACATGTAGTTCGAATTAATCGTGACAAGTATGTTCATTTTTAAATCATCCTTTCAAATCACTCATTGATCTCCTTTCTAACAATTTTGAAGTATTAAAAACAATGTCCTTTTCGTTTTTTCATTCTATTTTTTATATCCTTTTCGATATGTATCATCCTTTTCCCTTTTTCATAGGCTTGTTTTATGCATACGTCATGACTGTTCAATGTATGAATAATTTTTCAATAAAAATTTCCCAACTTAAAAAAGCCGAAGAACAAAATATTCTCCAGCTAAATTTCTAATCTACATTTTCTCTAAATAGACTTCATCTTTTGAAACACGTACCACTTCTTCAGGTAAAAACTTCAAAAAATATTTTTTAACCTTCCAATGTAAATCATTATCATACCAATCTTCGAAACCGAATTGACGAAAGATTTGAGGCATTCCAAGTCTAGCTGAGCGTTTGCCCATGCTACCGTCGCCTATATTTAATGTATCGATCCAAATATGGTTTGCAATATCTTGTAATAATTGAGGAAACTCAGGAGTAAAAGGTAATACTGGTGAAATTGAAGCTTGAGTCGGAATTCCAGCCTGATGAATTTGTGTGAGTGCTTGAATACGCAATGGAATAGACGGAGCAAATGGAGAAAAAATTTTTCGAACATCCTCTCGATCCGTCTCAATCGTCATCGAGACAAGAACGTTGCACTTTTCATTAAGTTTCGATATTAAAGAGATGTCCCTTGTAATCAACGGACTTCTCGTTTGAATTTGGAGAAAATCGGGGGGATGGTCGATCATTTCCTCCAGAAGGCTACGAGTAATTCTGGCCTTTCGCTCCATCGGTTGGTATGGGTCTGTTGCGGATGACATAAAAAGGTTAACCTTAGCATTTTTTCTACGAAGCTTCATGATTTCATTTCTGTAATTTTCTCTAGCGTTCGTTTTTATTTGCAGCCATTCTCCCCAAGGAATGTTTTTAAAACGTTGGATGGGCATTTCTCGTACATAACAATATTTACATGCAAAAACACATCCACTATAAGGATTTAAAGAATGGGTAAATCCGACATTTAAATATCCTTTGGCTTCCGTTAAAATCTTTTTTGACAAAATTTCTTCAATACTTTTTCCCATGTCAATACTCCATCATTTTCATGGTTTTATATATTTGTATTCAACCTCGTCTAATTTTTCGTTATATTCCACATATAAGTCATGTCCATTGAAGAACCATTGATCGGATTCTCCGACAAAAAAGGTAATACCATCTAATTCGGTTTGTACTACCGCATCGTTTGAATCTTGGTCAATCGTAAATGCAAGCGAATACCCTTCTTGCACAGGACTTGTTCCATAGATTTTCGTATAAAAACGGACCTTTTTGCCTTTTTCTAATCCTACCTCCTCTTTAAACCAACGTAATGCTTTCTCACTAACTTCTATTTTCATAGTATGTACTCCTTTATATGTTACTTTCATTTTCTCACATACATATTATGGACAAATTTAAAAGAATTATTGTTCCAATAAATTTGCGTTTAAACTAATCATACTACGATAAGCGATGAAATTTATAGTAAAATGAATGAAAAAAGTGTTAATTTTTTAAGGAGTAATGAAAAATGATTGATCAAGCAATGGCTCTTTTAAAAGACTTATCGAATAAGTTAAAAGAATTATCTACTTTCCAACAACAATATCAAGCTCACGATGTTGATACGAAATCATTGCAAAAATATCTGCAAATGTTGGATGAACAGTATGGACAAGAAATGATAGAAAAAATTGACTACATTCAAAATCCAATATTAACTGAAGGAGAACTACATTTAAATCTAAACGGAAGATATGAAGTCAATGGATGGGAGTTAACGAAAGGCGATTACATTGAAATTTTTATGGACGATGCTTTTTATGTCACACAATTGGATTATGCCGGACAATATGCCGGTGGATACTATGCCTTTCACTTTCCAAATTTACCTTTGGAAGGAGTAAAGGTTAGAATTAGAAAAAATCAAAGGTGACCCTTTAATCCTTTATCTTTCATGCAGAATGAATCGTCAAATAGGCAAAATCATCCGTATTAAGAAAAAACCCAAAAATATAGTTGAGAAGTTTAAACGGACCTGGGAGATTCTCCATTTTAAAAAAGGACAAAAAACGCTGACAAACATAACAATGTAAAAAATGTTATTTTGTCAGCTTTTGACGCTTTTTTCAACTCTTGTTTTTCACATAAGATTATTCCCAAAATTAAAGCTAGGAACAAAAACATAATATTCCAGTTTATTTCCATTAGTGTTTCACCTCTTCTCCAGGAAGTGCTGCTGGTGGGCCAATATATCCCACTTAACTGAGAAAAAGATTTATTAAGTTGTTGTTTCAAGTAATTCATAGCAAGAGTTTGAGCGTGTTCAATAACTGCGGTTGTAAAAAAACTACTATTATCATTAATCAATCCACAATAAGGACAGAATAATTCTATTGTTTCCTCTTTATCTATGTCTCCTACCAATACTTTGAATTTTTCCTTACAATAGGGACATTCTAAAGAATATTAACCTTCGCTATCAGTAGGTATTGTAATCTTAAATTCCAATATGATTCCCCCTATTCTTTTTATTAGTATAAAAAGAGCAGTTCCCTTGAAAAAGATAGGAACTGCCTTCTGATGTTTATTCTGTTATGTTTATAACTGAGTAGTTCGCCTTTACAATTACTATATTAATCCATTACAAGTCCTTTACGATTTCTTCATCCAGTATGTTTTTTCGTTTCTCCCAATCGGGCATTAGTGAGTACAACATTTGATAGAATTTTTCGCTGTGGTTGTTGTATTTGAAATGAATGAGTTCGTGTAAGACTACATAATCGATACAGTATTTTGGTGCTTTGATGAGTTCAGAGTTTAATAGTATTGTGTTATTATCAATTAACGCTGAACCCCAACGTGCTTTCATTAATCGTACATCGATATTTGGCTTTTCTACACCATACTTTTGAATTAACGAATACATTTTTTCTAGGGATTCATTAAAAATTATGTTGGCTCTTTTTCGATACCATTCTTCCATCAACTTCGCTTTCCTATCAACATTATCGGTATCCTTCACATATAAATAAATGAATCCCCGAAAGTATTTCACCTTATCTACATCGGTTGTCTTCTGAACCCTAAGTCGATATTGTTTCCCTAGGTATTTGAAGGTTTCGCCACTAACATATTCCCGTTCACTTTGCCTTAAAGGCTGGACGTCCTTAAAGTTCCCCACATTTTTAAGAATCCAAGAACCTTTTGATTTCACAAAATCCATAATAAATTCAATCGGAACTCGCTCACTTGCAGTGACTTCGATCGTCATATCAGGCTTTACATGAAGATTAACATTTTTTACTTTCTTCCGTTTTACCGAAAAATCAATGATTTTATTGGCATATACAATTTGGTGTTTTTCCATGTTGTTCCCTGCCTTAGTAACGTCTTAAAGCAACTGTTTTGATTTGCTCAATGATTTTATCAATGGTATCTAGGTCCATGTTCAAATTATACTTGTCTTTGTAGTCGAAAAGAAGGTCATCAAGTTCTTGAGCAATGCGATTATGAATATCCAAATTATCATGCCAATCAACTTTTTGATGTTTCCTAATAATTTCATCCATTTTTAGGGCTAAGTCGCCCAATGTGTTTGTATCATAATTTGCTGCTGTTTCTTTAGTTTCACTTAAAATGTCCTTTGTCACACCATAAAAGGCTTGGGCATTTCGATTTTCTTTAATAACTTCTGGAAATCTCTCATTCGTATCTCCCCTTTGATAACTCTTCATAATCTCTTTCATGCGGTTTAAATATTCCGCTTCGGAAATTCGCTTATCCCGATATTCCTGTAAAGCTTCTTGAATCCTTTCAGAAAACTTTTTGTAATAGGATGGATTTTCATCCCATTTTGTATGAATACTCTTAGTTAATCGAGTACGAATCGCATCAGCCTTTGCTCGTTTTGAACCGAGTCTCTCGATTTCTTCCTCAAAAGCTTTTGAATTTAATATGTCCACAGGATTCGTAATACGGATAATTTCCTCAGCTGAAATATAATTGTCCATCAGCTTCTGCATTTTGGCTTCGTATTCTTTATGATCAATGGTATCGGAATATCTTAGCTTTACACTCCTACGTAAATCCTGGAAGAACTTAAAGTCTTTTTTGTACTTTTGTAATTCTTCAGCAGGTAAAGCATTGTAGATTTTCTCAGATTCTAGTGCAATACCTAGATTTCTACCAAAATTACTTAATACATTGTAGAATTCTTCTCTACGCTCTTCATCTTCCAGCCATACTTCATATTCTTCACGGTCATTTTTGTTCTTAATTGGCGCAAAAATTTGATGTAAGTCTGAATAATATTGCCTTAATGATCCTATGATACTAATAATATCGTAAATAGCACCTTGTAAATCTTCTGGATCAAAGTTTTCTAATCCAGCACCTGAATAAATCTGCATGGCTTGATCCAATTTTTCCAATAACCCACGATAATCTATGATTAACCCATAATCTTTCCCTTCATAGAGACGATTAACACGTGCAATGGCTTGTAAAAGAGTATGTTCTTTCATAGGTTTATCGACATAGAGCACTGTCGCCCGAGGAGCATCGAATCCAGTCAATAATTTATCAACAACTATTAATAAATCAAGCTCATCCCCATTTATAAATTCATCTTTAATCGCATCTTCATAATTTTCTGGTGTACCGTAATGGTCCATCATTCGCTTCCAGAATCGTTGGATTTTGTCCTTTGATTCTTCATCCACTGCTTCATGACCTTCCCTCTGATCCGGAGGAGAGATCACTACAGCACAATTCAAATCTCCTAATTCCTCAAAAGCCTCTAAATAGCGAATCGCTTCAATTTTACTATTTGTTGCAAACATAGCTTTAAATTGGCTTCCTTGAGTCTTGTAGTTTTCCATGAAATGTTTATTGATATCTTCCGCAATTAAATAAATTCGTTGTTCTGATGAAGCCAATTTTTCATATTTACTCCATCTCTGTTTTACTTCTTCCTTCTGCTTTTCATTTAGATTTCGTGTAATCATTTCAAGACGATTGTCAATGGCTTTTTGATTAACCGTTTGTTCCACCATTCTTCCTTCATATAAAAGAGGAACAATCGCTTTATCACGAACACCGTCAGCAATTGTGTACTTATGAATAAGTTTTCCAAACTTAATCATTGTATTTTTTTCTTTTTTCATTAGCGGTGTTCCTGTAAAACCTAAATAACAAGCATTTGGAAAAACTTTTTTCATTTTGTTATGAAGCTCACCATATTGAGTACGATGAGATTCATCAACAAGTACAAAAACATCTTTAGATTCGTTTGGTTTTTGTTTAATAGATGCAGTATCAAATTTATGGACTAACGTTGTGACAATATCCGCATTGTTGTCATTTATAAGATCTATTAAATGACCACCTGATGTAGCTCGACTTGCTTTTAATCTTGTATGGCTAAAGGTTTTATGGATTTGTTTATCCAGTTCTATACGGTCAGTTACGACAATGACTTTCGGGTTATATTGATAGAGCTCCGATAAAATATATCTTGCGAGCATCACCATTGTGAGCGATTTCCCTGAACCTTGTGTATGCCAAATAACTCCGCTTTGTCTGTTGCCATTTTCATCTCGTTCTTCGATTGTTTTTACAATTTCTTTAATAGCAAAGTATTGTTGATAACGAGCAACCTTTTTCACATCATTATCAAACAGTGTAAAGTATCGAGTTATTTCTAGTAATCTTTCAGGATGGAATAAAGAAATAATATTACGGTCTTGGTTTGTTGGTAGTCTATTTTGAACCGTTTTTTCTAACCAAATATTAAGCCAATCTTCTTTTTCTTCTTTCCATACAGACCAGAATTTTTTCGGTGTATTACAAGTCGCATACATCGTTTCATTTTTATTTGTTGCCATGACTAATTGAACAAACTTAAACAGTTGAGGAATATAGTCTTTCCCTTGATTACGAACCATTTGTTCAATTCCTTGTTTCATCGAAATAGATGCTCGTTTACATTCAATAACCGCAAAAGGAATTCCGTTTACAAAAAGCACAAGATCAGGGCGAACCGTTCCCCGACCATCCATTCTTTCTACTACAAATTCTTCGACAACATGAAACACATTGTTTTCAATGTTTTTCCAGTCGATATATTGAATTGTAAAGGATTTTTTTGAACCATCAGGTAAAAGTTCTGTATAACTACGACCATTCATGATGGTTTCATAAATAGCTTCATTAGTTTTCACTAAACCGTTTGTTAAGGATTCATCTAAATCTCGAATGGCTTGTTGAATATTTGAACTACTAAACTTACGAATTTCACCTTTATATTCATAGGAATTTAATTCTTTTAGTTTCTCTTCCAATACTGTTCGTAGCAATACATCGTGTAGATTTTGACGCATTTCTTGTTCGACTTCTGTTGGTATGTATTGATACCCTAATTTTTTTAACACTTCAATTGCAGGGATTTGACTAATATAACGTTCATCATAACTTTTCGCACTAGGCATCATCACACCTCCAAATTAAAAAAGGGAAAAGAGTGAAGGATTTACACCTGCACTCGGACTTTACCAGTTAATAATAATTGCATAAGACCTTTCTTTTGAATTTTTAATTCATTTAATTCTTTTAATTGAAGCTGTATCTCTTTATCTACAGATGTAATTATTTGAGATATAGCTTTTTGTTCTTCATAATTTGGAACTTTTATTATTTGATTTTCAACATCTTTTCTTCCAAGGCCTTTTTGGGCTGTACCAGTAGCTTTTCTACGAAAATCCATATTTATAGGATAACTATTTATAAGATATGCTAGGAACCTTGAATCTCCTTCTAAACATTCAAGTTTATATACATGATCTCCTAAAATATATTTGTTATTTTCATCTATATAAACTACTTTCCCAATGATATTTCCTCCACCAATATCATCCTTCGCCATTACAAGATCTCCCAGATTCAACAAATCACTATTTATATTAGTTTTCTTTTTGGTAATTAATTTTCCCTCTGTGGATATTGCCCCCATATCTACAATGAAATACTTACCATTTTGTTCAATATAGCTACTCTTGGATTTACCAGAAGTTATTTTAAAAATCTCGGATAATCTTTTTTCGTTCCATTCTCCCTCAAATCCTGCTAATCTTATTTCACCTGTCAACAACTTCTGCATTAACCCTTTTTTCTGCTCTTTTTTGTGCTCAATCAGCTTTTCTTTTAGTTCAATCGCCTTGTCCCATGTAAAAAGGATTGCTGCTATTTTTCTTCTCTCAATATCTTTTTTAGGATACGGAATCTTTAAATCTTCAACATCTTTTGTGTTAATAGCTGGATAATTAGAACCTACAATTAATTTGTTAATTTGAGTTGTTACTAGATGAGAATATAAATTCTGATAAATATACATAGCATCTAATTCATGTTTACATTCAATTACAGCAAAGCCTGTTGAACATACACAGTCTTTAGAATCAAAATCGACAAAAGTAAATCCCTGTAAATTTGGCCTTACCGTACTCATTAATATGCTATATTTTTTAAACAATCGTCTAGCTCTAGATGGTGCATTTTTAAATTTGATTTTTTCGTTTGGATGAACTACTTTTCCTTTATCAACAGCAGATAAATCATAATAAAAAAACTCATATTCTTCTGGGGTATTAGAACTTAAACTACTACTATTTACTTTAGCAACTTCTTTAATTTTTTTTACATCCCAATCAACAGGAATTTTCCCAATCTCAGTTTTGTAATATTTATTCATAAACATTTCCCCCAAAATTTTTCGCCTATAATCCTAAGTCTTTTAAATATTGATCCATTTGTGCCTCTACTTCTTGAAGTTCTTTTTTAATATCCGCAATGTTTTGTTTTACGGTTTCCATGTCCACTGGTTCTTCTTCCTCGAAAGTATCGACATAGCGTGGGATGTTTAGGTTATAGTCGTTTTCTTTGATTTCATCAAGTGTTGCAACATAGGAATATTTATCAATCGTTTCACGTTTTTCATAGGTTTCAACGATTTTTTGGATATCCTGCTCTCTTAATTTGTTTTGGTTTTTCCCTTTTTGATAATGTTCTTCACCAGAAGCATCGATGAATAAAATATCTTTTCGTTTTCTATCTTTTTTGAAAATCATGATACAGACTGGTATTCCTACACCATAGAATAAGTTTTCAGGTAATCCAATAACTGCATCTAATAGGTTTAATTCAATAATTTGCTTACGAATTTTTCCTTCGCTTGCACCACGGAAAAGGACACCATGAGGTAAAATCGTTGCCATACGTCCGTTTTCTGCTAATGAATAAAGCATATGTTGCACAAATGCGTAGTCCCCTTTTGAACTAGGTGGAACTCCCCATTCAAATCTTCTATGTGGATCAAGACTAGCTTCCATTTTAAATTTCTTGTCGTTTGTTCCCTCACCTGCGAATCCCATTGCCCATTTATCTAAAGAGAATGGTGGATTGGCAACGATTACTTGGAATTTCATTAACTTGCCATCTTCTAAGTGCAATGGATTTGCTAATGTATCACCCCATTCAATTTTTGCATCATCAATACCATGTAAGTACATATTCATTAATGCAAGTGAATGAGTTTGACCATTACGTTCTTGACCATAAATAGCAACTTTTTTACTTGGAACTTGTTTTGCAACTTTTAATAATAATGAACCAGATCCACAAGTTGGGTCATATATGCGGTCGTTTTCTTGTGGTTTAACAAGTCTTGCAAGAAGTTCAGATACTTCAGCAGGTGTATAGAATTCCCCACCTTTTTTCCCTGCATCAGAGGCAAATAATCCAATCATATATTGATAAGCATTTCCTACGATATCTTCATTTCCTAATTGAGATGGTCTTAATGAAAGTTGATTAAAGTCTTCCAATAAAGTTCTAAGCATAGCATTTCTTTCTTTCGCCTTGCCAAGAGTTGATTCACTATTAAAGTCAATATTACGGAATACCCCACGTAGTTTTCCAGCATTTTCATTTTCAATTCGTTCTAATGCTTTATTGATGATTTCACCGATTTCTGGATCATTTCTTTTGCTATACAAATAGTCAAATGTGGATGTTTCGTCCAGTACAAAACGTTCTCTTGCTAATGCTCGTTGAATCCGTTGTTCATCACCGTTGTACCGTTCTGTATACTCTTCCACTTTCTCTTTGTATGTATCACTTAAATACTTAATAAACAGCATCGTTAAGATATAATCTTTGTAAATAGATGAATCTATTTTCCCTCTAAAGGTATCTGCCGCTTGCCATAGAACACTGTTAATTTTCTCTTGTGTAGTAATTTCAGTCATTTTCTTCTCCCCCTATAATTTTCTGAATAACTCCTTGAATAAATCTTTCCTTTTCTTCTATTAATCTTCTGTACAGCTTTTTCTCGCTTTGATGCAATTGGAAAATTTCAATTAATCTTTTTTGTTTTGAGATTGGTGGCAACTTTATTGGAATATTCTTGAGTGTATGTTGATTCGTGCTTGGGATTCTGCTTCCTGCTTGAGCACGTTCTAATTCCATTTTTACATTGATTGTGTTCAGATACCATGCTACAAATTGAGGTAACGTTATTGATTCATTTACTTTAATAATGGCAAAATATGAAGGGATTAATAGCCCAGAATGCTCTTTATCAATGTAAATTGCCGTATACGGGTGGCTTAAACGCATGGCAATATTGCCTTCTTCAGTAAAGTAATGTTTTTCTAGCACTTCATTACTGTTAAATACATCGAAGGAATTGTTTATGAACAATCCATCTTCATCAATATTTTTGACAGACAGTAGTTTATATGTAGCTTTTGCATCAAAGTCCATCTCTGCCTTTTTTCTACTTAATACCAGCCCAGTTTTTATTTGAGCAATGTCACCAAGTTTCATCGAACACCTCCATCTAAAAAGTTAAATATTATATTTGACTTTTTATTTGTTAAATATAGTATATAATTTTTTGGTAATATTAGTCAATAAAAATTTATATTTATAAATCTATCGAATTCAGTTATCTTATCTACGTTTTCAAAAAGTACACAAAGTATTTTATATTCCAGTCCAAATACCTTTGCAAAAAAAGAAAAAACCCTTGATTTCCAAGAGTTTTGAAACTGTATCAATTATATAAAACTCATATACTCTTTAGTCCTTTGTGTTATTCAACGAATCTACTCTGATAGTAGATAACTTCAATTTAAATAAGCGATAATCCGTCATGAATGATATACTCAGTTATTTTTATATTATTTGACTGAATTTTACCATATATTGAAAAATAACTCTTAATTCTTAATCATAAAAAAACACTCACACAAAGTGAGTGTTTTGATGTGAAATATATCTAAAAAGAACCACAAAACTTCCAAACGGAAATTTTATGGTTCCTGTCACATACAAAAATAAAAAATCCACCATCTTATGTATGGTGGAGACGGTGGGAGTCGAACCCACGTCCAGAAGTATCGGCACTTAAGCGTCTACGAGCGTAGTCGATATATTTAGGTTTCGCAGCTTTTTCGGCCTATCGACAGGCTTCCAAAGTGCTAGTCTGATTGGTTCTCTTCCACTGTCCACAGACGGAGGACAAATGGCGTAGCCCACTCGAATGAGACCCTGACCCTACCACATGGGCGATGGAGGGAGGATCCGCTTTGCTAATTAAGCAGCAAAAGCGTAGTTGTTGTTAGTTTTGCCAGTTATTATGGCTTGGCGTTTTATCGAGGACGACCCCCTCGGCTCGCAGCCTAAGCTCGACCTACCCCTGTCGAATCCGTAGCGTCCCCTTGATATAAATTATTATATCCGATTCACGAGAATCGGTGCTTTATTATTATAACACATTTTGCTTTGTTTTCAAAAGCAATTCATTCATCTATTTACATTTTTTGTCTTTCTCTAAATGCACGTTCGATTTCGCGTTTTGCTTCTTTTTTCTTTAATTCTTCACGTTTATCATATTTTTTCTTACCGCGAGCTAGACCTAATAATATCTTGGCATATCCGTTTTTCAAATAAAGTTTTAACGGAACAAGTGCATATCCTTGCTCTTTCGTTTCACCAATTAATTTATTAATTTCTTTTCTATGCAATAACAATTTTCTTGTTCTTAATGGATCATGGTTGAAACGATTTCCTTGTTCATATGGGCTGATATGCATATTATGGAGAAAGACTTCCCCTTTTTGCACGCGGGCGAATGAATCTTTTAAGTTTACCCTACCTGCACGGATAGATTTAATTTCTGTACCTTGAAGGACAATTCCCGCTTCATACGTTTCTTCTATGAAATAATCGTGATAGGCTTTTTTATTTTGCGCTATTTGTTTTCCTTCACCTTTAGGCATATTATCCCCTCTCACTCTTCAGGTGTCGTACACATTATTTTAACAAGAAAAGATGGATAATACAATGAGTGCCAGGCAAATTTAGCCAGGCACTTAAACACTTTGTTATCTTCTTCGTTTCTTTTTTCTTTTACTTACAGGCTCATTACGAAGAGCTTTTGATTTTTTCTTTTTCGGTTTCCGTGTTGACCATTCATCATGTTCTTCTTTTTTCTTTTCTCGTCCCGTACGTACTTTCAATATTTTCTTCGGTTGCTCTACCTCTCTTCGTCTTGTATTTTTCATACCGACGATAGCAAAATCGATCGAACGTTCATCTTTGTCCACATTCACAACTTCAACGGTAATTTCATCTCCGATCCGAAAGACATTGCCTGTTCGTTCTCCAATCATTGCATAATGTCTTTCATCATAACGGTAATAATCATCAACCATATAGCTGACGTGGACAAGTCCTTCAATAGTATTTGGTAATTCAACGAACATCCCAAAGTTTGTGACAGAACTAATAATTCCATCAAATTGTTGACCAATTTTATCTTCCATATATTCAGTCTTTTTCAGATCTTCTACTTCACGTTCCGCATCCACTGCTCTACGTTCCATTTTCGAACTATGTTCAGCTATTTCATCCAGTCGAGCATTCCATTTCACACGCGTCGCTTCATCCATTTTCCCTTCAATTAAATAGGTGCGAATGAGGCGATGGACAATTAAATCCGGATAACGGCGAATAGGAGAAGTAAAATGTGTATAGAAATCGGTTGACAATCCAAAGTGTCCTAAACTTTCCGGATAATATTTCGCTTGTTGCATTGAACGGAGCATAACCGTTGATACGACCATTTCTTCTGGTTTCCCTTGAACGGCTTCAATTATTTCTTGTAATGCCCGAGGATGAACGGAATTCGCTTTCCCACGTACAATTAATCCAAAGTTTGTAATAAACTCAAAGAACCGTTGAAGCTTATCTTCTTTCGGATCTTCGTGAATACGGTAAATAAACGGCATATCTAACCAGTGGAAATGTTCAGCTACCGTTTCATTTGCCACTAACATAAACTCTTCAATTAACCGTTCTGCAACTGAACGTTCGCGGATGACCACGTCGATTGGCTTTCCATCTTCATCTACTAAAATTTTGGATTCTTTAAAGTCAAAATCGATCGCACCACGATTCATTCGTTTTTTGCGAAGAATGGCAGCCAATTCTTCCATTTCTTCAAACATTGGGACAAGTGGAGCATACTTTTCACGAAGTTCTTCATCTTTATCTACTAAAATTTTGTTCACATCCGAATAAGTCATTCGTTCCGTTGTTTTGATCACACTTTGGAAGATTTCATGTTTAACAACTTCGCCTTCTGGAGTAATTTCCATTTCGCACGATAACGTTAGACGATCTACTTTCGGATTTAACGAACAGATGCCGTTAGACAATCGATGTGGAATCATTGGGATGACACGATCGACTAAATACACGCTTGTCCCCCGTTCAAATGCTTCTCGGTCAATCGGTGAACCTTCTGGAACATAATAGCTAACATCCGCAATATGAACGCCAAGTTTGTAGTTTCCGTTATCTAGTTTTTTAACTGTTACCGCATCGTCTAAATCTTTCGCATCGGCACCGTCAATCGTAACGATAACTTCATTTCTTAAATCTCTTCGATTTTTTATTTCTTTTGGGTCAATTTCATCTGGCGTTTGATTCGCTTGTTCTAATACATCTTCAGGAAATGCAAGTGGAAGACCATATTTATGAATCACCGACAGGATATCGACACCAGGATCGTTTTTATGGCCTAAAATTTCTATAACTTCCCCTTCTGCGCTCATTCTACCTTCGGGATATGAAGTTAATTTCACGACCACTTTATGCCCTTCGACAGCGCCTTTGGAAGCATTTTTTGGAATAAAAATATCTCCAGCAAATTTCTTTTCATCTGGTATGACAAATCCGAAATGTTTACTTTCTGTATATGTTCCAACAATTTGCGTTAATCCACGTTCAAGGATTCGAACAACGGTCCCTTCTCTTCTTGCACCGTTTGATTGTGAGGAAACACGAACTAATACCGTATCTCCATGCAATGCATTGTTCATTTCACCCGGTGGAATAAATATATCGTCTAATCCTGGTTCATCTGGGATTACAAAAGCAAATCCTTTTGCATGACCGGTGAGCTTTCCTCGGACCAAATTCATTTTTTCAGGTATTCCGTATCGATTGCTTCTCGTACGAACAACCATTCCTTTTTCTTCCATGTAAACAAGAGCTTTAACAAAGTCTTTAAACTCCTCGGAATCTTTAATTTGGAATGCTTGTTCCAGTTCTTGTACGGTTAAAGGTTTGTACGCTTCTTCTTTCATATATGCTAATAGTTCATCAATATGTTTTTGAATATGTTCTTCAACCAAACGAGAACCCTCCCTTCTCGTATCAATAATCTTTTCTTAGTATTCCCAATCCAATTTTTCTAAAAACAAATAAATATCTTCATGAAGCTGATCCCGTTCTTGATCAAGCGTAATAACATGACCTGATTTTTCATACCATTTTAATTCTTTTATAGTCGCTTCTACTTCATTAAAAATAATGTTAGCGCTATCTGGATTAATCATATGGTCGTTTCTTGCTTGAACAACAAATGTAGGTGCATAGATTAAATCGACATGTTCTCGCACATCTTGAATAAGATTTTGCAATTGTTTTAAAAGAGTGTGCGGTGTTTTCTTAAAGGCTTCGATTTCCGCTTGGATTATTTCCTCTGATTTTCCTTCTTGTCTTTTATATTCTGTTGCGTATTCTACAAGTCCATTAAACATCACTTGTTCACTGCGTATGTACATTGGTGCACACATCGGAATAACCGCTTTTACAGGATAATTGTACCCTAATTTTAATGAAAAAACGCCGCCTAAAGACAAACCCGCAACAGCTATTTCTTCATAGCCTAGCTCTTTTAAATGTTCATATCCTTTGATGACGTCTTCCCACCAATCATCAGGCGTGTATTTGACAATCTCTTCGGGTGGGACACCATGACCACGATATTGCGGGGCATGACATGTATATCCTTTTTTCTCTAAAAATCTTCCGAGCATTCGTACATCAGCAGAATTTCCTGTAAATCCGTGAAGTAATAATACAGCTCTTTTTCCTGCTTCAAATGTAAATGGCTTAGGTGCAATTCTTTTCATCAAGCAAAACTCCCTTAAATCTAGTTACTAATATTCTTTAGCAAGATTGTTGAGTTCATCCATGTTTCAAACAAAAGAAAATCCTGACCCAACCGGATCAGGAAGTTTCCCTTAAATAAAGTAAGCGATAGTAATCGTTAAAATAAAGAAAATGATGGCTAACACGATGGTGATTCTATGAAGAATTAAATCAAGTCCTCTAGCTTTTTGCTTACCAAATAGCTGTTCCGCTCCACCGGAAATGGCTCCGGATAATCCTGCGCTTTTACCCGATTGAAGTAAAATAACGGCAATCAATGCAAGCGATACGATGATTAATAATACGATTAAGAACGTGTACAAAATGTCCAACCCCCTGCATACGTACATAGCATATGTTTCATATTACCATAAACTAGCTATGAAAACAAATGATTTTCAAATATCATCAACTATTCTGTATTCGGTATGATTAACAAAAGGTTCTCTTCAATGCAGCATGCCATTTTCTGAATATAACTAAATTGATAAGTTACAAATACCAAACTGGAACTTGTAAATTCGGGTTGATAAGGTTGCAAGTATTCAATCTATTGATCAGGATTGCACAAGTCAATCCTTTCTTTTGGATGGAAAATCTACCTCAAATATTCTAGTTACAAATAAAACAACATGAGTTGCAAGATTATTTGTCTACATGCAAATTCGTATTTAAGAGTTACAAATAAATTTTCTTTAGTTACAAATTTTTTTCGTCCACTTGCAAATACCATATTTTCTAGTTGCAAATAACTTTTGAAAGTTACAAATACCTAATCTAAGCTTGCAAATTCGTTTATCAGAGTTGCAAATATACATTCGATTGGTTTGGATTGGCAACTGCCATTCCATCCTTTTTTCAAAAAATCGCCCCAGAACCATCGACTTGCAAATATATCCATGTGAGTTGCAAGTTTTTTCGATCGCTTGTGTAACAAATTCTCTCTCATTCGTTCAGCTTGCAAATAAATCGAAATTAGTTGCAAATTTTTTTCGAACCATCCAATCCATAAAGATTAACTTTCAAATATTTTCTCCCATAGCAAAAAAAAAGCGCACGGGATGGTTGTTACCCCCGAAAGGTAGATTTATTACTCTAATTTTCGGGGGTCGGTATCAATTCCATGCACTTTTTCACAATTATTTTTGAATATTGTAAAATGCTTTCTTTCCAAGATATTGAGCAGTTTCGCCAAGACGATCTTCAATGCGTAGTAATTGATTGTATTTAGCTACGCGGTCGGTACGAGATGGTGCACCTGTTTTAATTTGACCAGCGTTTGTTGCTACTGCAATATCAGCAATTGTGCTATCTTCAGTTTCACCAGAACGGTGAGAAATAACTGCTGTGTATCCAGCGCGTTTCGCCATTTCAATTGCATCAAATGTTTCTGTTAAAGTACCGATTTGGTTCACTTTAATTAAAATAGAGTTGCCTACGCCTTGCTCAATTCCTTGTGCTAATTTTTTCGTATTAGTTACGAATAAGTCATCTCCAACTAATTGAACTTTTTTACCGATACGTTCTGTTAATAGTTTATGACCTTCCCAATCGTTTTCATCTAATCCGTCTTCGATTGAAACAATTGGGTATTTGTTTACTAATTCTTCATACCAATCGACCATTTCTTCAGATGTTTTGACAACACCTTCACCGGATAGATGATATTTGCCATCTTCTTTATTAAATAACTCAGAAGAAGCTACGTCCATTGCTAGCATTATATCTTCACCTGGTTTATAACCCGCTTTTTCAATAGCTTCCATGATTGTTTGTAATGCTTCTTCATTAGATTTCAAGTTAGGAGCAAAACCACCTTCATCTCCAACTGCTGTGTTTAAGCCTTTATCTTTTAATACAGCTTTTAAGCTGTGGAACACTTCAGCTCCCATGCGTAATGCTTCTCTAAAGCTAGTTGCACCTACTGGCATAATCATAAATTCTTGAATGTCTACGTTGTTATCCGCATGAGCACCGCCATTTAAAATGTTCATCATTGGTACAGGAAGTTGTTTAGCATTAAATCCACCTAAATATTGATATAAATCAAGACCTAAGTAGTCTGCTGCTGCGTGAGCTACCGCCATAGATACACCTAAAATAGCATTAGCACCAAGTTTTCCTTTATTTTCAGTGCCATCTAACTCAATTAGAGCTTGGTCAACAGCAACTTGATCTAATACACTAAATCCTTCTAATTCAGGGGCAATGACTTCGTTGACATTTTTGACAGCTGTTAAAACACCTTTACCTAAATAGCGTTTTTTATCTCCGTCACGAAGTTCAACCGCTTCATATTCACCAGTAGAAGCACCGCTTGGAACTAATGCGCGACCAAATGCGCCAGATTCTGTGTAAACTTCAACTTCTACTGTTGGATTACCGCGGGAATCTAATACTTCACGTGCATAAATATCAGTGATAAATGGCATAAATCATCTCTCCTTATTCGTTGGATTTTTTGATTAAAGATTTACCGGTCATTTCTTCCGGCTGAGGGATATTGAGCAAATCTAACATAGTCGGTGCTAAATCACCAAGAATACCACCATCTCTTAATTCGATACCTTTTTTCGTAACAATCACTGGTACCGGGTTTGTTGTATGGGCTGTCATCGGTTTTCCCTCTAGAGTCACGACTTCATCCGCATTTCCATGGTCAGCGGTAATAATAGCAACACCGTTTTTCTCTAAAATGAGATCAACTATTTTTCCTAAACATTCGTCAACGGCTTCCACCGCTTTAATGGTAGGTTCTAGCATTCCAGAGTGACCAACCATGTCAGGATTCGCAAAGTTTAAAATAATGGCATCAAATTTATCTTTTTCAATTTCATTCATCAGTGCTTCTGTTACTTCGTAAGCACTCATTTCTGGTTTTAAATCGTACGTTGCAACTTTCGGAGAGTCAATTAAAATTCTTTCTTCTCCCGGGAATGTTTGTTCACGTCCACCACTCATAAAAAATGTGACGTGAGGATATTTTTCTGTCTCGGCTATACGAAGCTGTTTTAAACCGTGTTGGGATAACACTTCTCCAAGCGTGTTATCTAAGTTTGTTGGTTTAAAAGCAACATAACCGTCGACGGTTTCACTAAAGTGAGTTAAACATACAAAATGTAAATTCTCTGGATGTTTTGGTCCTCGATCAAACGAACGGAAATCTTTATTCGTAAATGTATTGGAAATTTGTATTGCACGGTCTGGTCTAAAGTTGTAGAAAATGACGGCATCTTGATCTTTAATCGTTGCGACTGGCTCACCATTTTCTTTCACGATAACTGATGGAATAACAAATTCATCATAAATGCCATGTGCATACGAATCATCAACTAATTGTAGCGGATCCGTATATGTTGGACCTTCACCGTAAACCATTGCTCGATAAGCTTTTTCCACGCGCTCCCAACGTTTATCGCGATCCATGGAATAATATCTTCCGCTAATGGTTGCGAATTGTCCAACGCCATATTCTTTCATTTTTTCTAACGTTTCTTGAATATAGGTTTTCGCTGTTTGCGGACCTACATCACGTCCGTCTAAAAATCCGTGAACATAAACATTTTTTACGCCTTCATCTTTTGCAAGTTTTAATAATGCATATAAATGATGGATGTGACTATGAACGCCTCCATCAGATAAAAGCCCGAAAATATGAAGGTTCGTTCCTTTTTCTTTAACGTGATTCATCGCATCCAAAAAGGTTTCATTTTTCGCAAATTCGCCTTCACGGATGGCGATATTTACACGTGTTAAACTTTGATAAACAATTCTTCCAGCCCCAATGTTTAAATGACCGACTTCTGAGTTTCCCATTTGACCTTCTGGCAAACCTACCGCTTCTCCACATGCTTTTAACGTGTTGTGTGGGTATGTATTCCAATAACGGTCAAAATTCGGTTTTTTCGCTTGGGCTACTGCATTTCCCTTCGTTTCATCCCGAAGTGCAAAACCATCTAAGATGATCAGAGCTACTGGTGATTTACTCATGAGAAGCTGCCTCCAATAATTGTAAGAACGATTTTGGTTCTAAGCTGGCACCGCCAACTAATGCACCATCAATATCAGAACAAGACATATATTCTTTAATATTTGCAGGTTTTACACTACCGCCATATTGAATGCGAAGATGATCTGCTGCTTCAGGAGTAAACATTTCACGTACCGTTTGACGAATAAAAGCACATACTTCATTAGCGTCATCGGCAGAAGAAGATTTTCCTGTTCCAATTGCCCAAATTGGTTCATAGGCAATAACGGTATTTTTCACTTGTTCTTCTGTTAGTCCTTCTAAAGCTTTTTTCACTTGTTCGCCAACAACGGCTTTAGTTTCATTGTTTTCTCTTTGCTCAAGGGTTTCACCAACACAAACAATTGGAATCAATTGATGTTTAAACGCTGCATGAACTTTTTTATTAACAGATTCATCGGTTTCATTAAACATTTCACGTCGCTCAGAATGGCCAATAATCACATATTTTACGCCAAGATCTTGCAACGCAACAGGACTGATTTCTCCTGTAAAAGCACCAGACTCTTCGAAATGCATATTTTGTGCACCAATTTCTACTGGGTAGTCTTTTGTCAATTCTACTAAGCGCTCTAAAAATAATGCCGGAGCACAAATAACACTATCTACGATATCTTTGCTTGGAACAAGACCATTAACCTCTTCAGCAAATTGTTTTGCTTCTTGAAGAGTCTTATGCATTTTCCAGTTACCGGCGATAATTGGTTTTCTCATTTGTTCCACCCTTTCTATTTGTCGTTCAGCGCGACAACGCCAGGAAGTTCTTTACCTTCCATAAACTCTAGTGAAGCACCGCCACCTGTTGAAATGTGACTCATTTGATCAGCAAGTCCAAATTTCTCTACTGCAGCAGCTGAGTCTCCACCACCAATGACAGAGTACGTATCTTTCGCTTCTGCTAATGCTTCAGCAATTGCTTTTGTACCATTTGCAAAGGCATCCATTTCAAAAACTCCCATTGGTCCGTTCCAAATGACTAATTTAGATTGTTGCACAATTTCTTTATATAGCTCACGTGTTTTTGGACCAATGTCTAATGCTTGCCAATCGGAAGGAATTTCATCGATTGAAACCACTTTATGGTTAGCTGTTTCGGAAAATTCATCAGCTACAACAGCGTCAACTGGCATATGAAATTTAACGCCTTTTTCTTCTGCTTTTGCCATAAATTGTTTCGCTAATTCGATTTTATCTTCCTCAAGCAATGATTGACCGATTTCATAACCTTTCGCTTTGATAAAGGTATAAGCTAGACCTCCACCAATAATTAAATGGTCTACTTTATCTAAAAGGTTTTCAATAACTCCAATTTTATCTTTTACTTTTGCTCCACCAATGATGGCTGTAAATGGACGTTCAGGATTTGAAAGAGCTCGACCTAGTACATCTAATTCTTTTTCCATTAAAAATCCAGCTACTGCCGGTAAATATTTAGCAATTCCTTCTGTGGATGCATGTGCACGATGAGCTGCACCGAAAGCATCATTCACATAAACATCTGCTAATTCAGCAAATTGTTTCGCCAGCTCAGGGTCATTTTTTTCTTCCCCTTTATAGAAGCGAACGTTTTCTAATAATAAAACGTCACCTTCATTCATAGACGCAATTTCTTGTTTGACTGCTTCTCCGTAAGCTTCATCCACTTTTCTTACCGGTTTGCCTAATAGTTCTGATAGGCGTTGTGCTACTGGAGTTAAGCGTAATTCTTCAACTACTTGTCCTTTTGGTCTGCCTAAATGACTAGCAAGAAGGACAATCGCACCTTCATTCATTAAATATTCAATCGTTGGAATAGCAGCGCGAATGCGAGTATCATCTGTCACTTTTCCATCTTTCATTGGTACATTGAAGTCTACACGACAAAATACACGTTTTCCTTTAACATCAATATCTTTCAAAGTTTTTTTGTTCATGGCAAAAGGATCCTCCCTTATTTTTGACTATCGACAAAAAAGCCATTGACATATAAAAAGGAGAGGGGATTGCCCCCACTCCCCTTATTCCCCTTTTCATTATAGATGGTAGCGGATCATTTTTCCATCAAATTCGATAAAAAATATGTCACATTTTTAACATTAGTATAACTTAATTAAAATCCTTTTTTAGCAATGTGATCAATTAAATCAACAACACGGTTAGAATAACCTGCTTCGTTATCATACCAAGAGAGGACTTTTACCATTTTTCCTTCCATGACTAATGTAGATAATGCGTCAATTGTAGAAGAAACAGTGCTTCCGTTATAGTCACGAGAAACTAATGGTTCATCACTGTAAGCAAGAATTCCTTTTAATTCACCTTCAGCAGCATCTTTCAATACAGCATTTACTTCTTCAACAGTTGTTTCTTTTTCAAGTTCAGCTACTAAATCAACAACAGATACGTTTGGTGTTGGGACGCGAATCGCCATACCGTTTAATTTACCTTTTAATTCTGGTAATACTAATGCTACAGCTTTAGCCGCTCCAGTTGTTGTAGGAATCATATTTTCAGCTGCTGCGCGTGCACGACGATAATCTTTATGTGGTAAATCTAAAATTTGTTGGTCATTTGTATAAGAGTGAATAGTAGTCATCATTCCGCGTTTAATACCGAATTTTTCATGTAGCACTTTCGCAAATGGTGCTAAGCAGTTTGTTGTACAAGATGCGTTTGAAATGACATGGTGGTTTCCAGGATCATATTTGTCTTCGTTAACACCCATAACAATCGTGATATCTTCATTTTTAGCTGGTGCGGAAATAACTACTTTTTTCGCTCCTGCTTCTAAATGCTTTGCTGCATCTTCACGATTGGTGAAACGGCCTGTAGATTCAACAACAATATCTACACCTAGATCTCCCCAACCAAGTTTGGCAGGGTCTCTTTCAGCAAGAACTTTTACTCGTTTTCCACCAACGACTAAATAATCTCCATCTACAGATACTTCTTCATTTAGTGTACCGTGAACAGAGTCATATTTAAGCAAATGAGCTAGCATGTTTGCGTCTGTTAAGTCATTAACAGCGACAATATCGATGTTCGGATTTTTTAATGCTGCACGAAATACGTTTCTTCCAATACGACCAAAACCATTTATTCCTACTTTTACTGCCATTTTAATTTCCTCCTTAAAAAATCTTCTATATTTAAAAGGTTACCCTTTTAGTAACTGTAAAGCTGCAGATTCATCTGTAATTAATATGGTTCCTTTCGGCGCCTGCTTTAAATAAGAGGATATCGCTTTTCCTTTTGATGCTCCTCCAGCAACTGCAAAGATATGCTCAACATTTTGTAAATCTTCCAGTTGCAAGCCGACGGTCTGTACTTTATGTACGACTTCACCATTTTCATTAAAGTAGTAACCGAAAGCTTCACCAACTGCTTTTCTTTCAATAATCTTTTCTAATGCTTCTTTACGTGTCTTTCTTCTTTCAGCCATTGTTAATGCATCACCAATACCATGCAAAACGATATTGGCTGATTGGATGAGAGTGAGCACTTCTTTAATATTCGGATCTTTTATGAACGAATCATAGAGATCCTTTGTCACTTCATCAGGTAAATATAACACTTTATGCTTCGCATTTGTTTTTGCTGCCATTTTCGCACATATCGTGTTCGCTTGGTTCTCTACATCTTCTCCAATTCCGCCTCTAGCAGGGACAAATATTACCTCATTCGTTGTAAACTCAGGGGAAAGAGAATCTGCAATTGAAGCCATTGTAGTACCGCCTGTGACAGCAATTATATTTTTGTCTTTTAAGCAACGTTTCATACTTTGAACCGTTGCCCTACCTAGCTCACTCTTTACCCAAGGGGACTCATCACTATTACCGGATACGACAACGACATGTTTAATAGAAAATCTTTCTTTTATTTGATGGGCGAGTTCATGAAGACCAGTGATTTCTCCCATTAAACTGTCTAATTCATCAAGGATTTCTTTCCCGTCTTTTGTTAAAGACATCCCGGTACTGGAAATCGATATTAAGTCTTGCTCTTTTAAAAACTGAACTTCACTTCTCAGAACCCGTTCAGTCATGCCGAGATTTTGCGAAAGACTTCTTCTGCCGACAGGTTCCATCATCCCGATGAATTTTAAAATATGATACCGTTTTTGCATAACTTGTATAAGATCCGGTAACACTCTCTTTTGAATCTTTAACAGCGAATGCAATTTGATCCTCCCCAAAAGTATAGTAGGGACATTTTTTGTCCCGCGTATGCGTTTTTTGTCCCGCTTGTTGTAAAAAAAATGATTCCTGCTGTCAATCTCATTGTAGCAGTTACCATTTTCCATTTCAACTATTTTCACTTCATAGTATGTTCTAATAAATGTTTTTTTATTACTTCTTTTGAGATTTGTCCATATTGAATAACTTCCCCTGCAAAAGAAACTACAGGAATCATTAATCCGTATTGCTCCACCCATTCATCTTTTTGTTCAATATCTAACTCGATAAGTTCAAATGAAATTTCTTTTTGTAGTTGTATTAATACATCTTTTGCTTTCTCACATAATGGGCAACGATTTCTTGTATATAAAATTAGTTGTTTCTTCACTTGAAATAATCCTTTCTATTCATAGCGTTTTCTTTTAGATGAAGATAATATCCCTAGTTGTGAGCGGTATTTGGCAATTGTTCTTCTTGAAACGTGGATACCTTTTTCCTTTAATTGTTCAACCATTTGTTGATCCGATATTGGTTTTCTTTTGTCTTCTTGATCAACCATGCGCTGAATTTCTTTTTTGATAAAGATATCTGACGTTTGTTCATTTTCTTCTGATTGTACACCAGATGGGAAGAAATCTTTCAATGGAATCGTTCCAAATGGTGTTTGCACAAATTTATTTTTGACAACACGTGAAACGGTTGACTCATGCATGTCGATGTCTTCGGCAATTTGTTTCATCGTTAACGGTTTTAAATACTTGAAGCCATGCTGAAAAAATTCCCCCTGATATTCAATAATTTTCTCCATCACTTTGACCATTGTCAATTTTCTTTGTTCCAAACTTTTTTTCAACCAGTTAAACTCCTGTTTGCAATTAGAAAGGAAACGGTTGATGTTTGTATCCTCGTAAGACTTCCATTCGAAATCGTATTGTTCATTCAATTCAAGCTGAGGGACCCCATATTCAACTAACTGGACGACCCATTGACCGTCTGTTTCTTTCACAATAAAATCAGGAATAATATAAGAGGAACGCTCTAGATCGAACATAGATCCCGGTCTTGGATGTAATGTTTGAATTTTATCATATACTGCTTGAATATTTGACAATGATACATTTATTAAGGTTGAAATTTTCTTCCATTTCTTTTCCGCGAAAAGTTCAAAATGATTTTCGATGATTTGTATCGCCAATGCCGAGGAGTTCGTTTCTCTCTTTAGTTGGATAAGTAAGCATTCTTGTAAATTTCTCGCACCAATACCTGCAGGCTCAAACGATTGTAAAATGTTTAATATATGATGATACGTTGATAAATCAATGGAAAACCGAGAACAGACATCGTCATCTGCAATCGTTAAATATCCGTTATGATCTAAATTCCCGATAAGATATAAGAGAACTTTTTTTTCAAAGGATGTGATGTTTTTCATTGGAATCTGCTGAATCAAGTAATTTTCCAATGTTTGTTGTTTTGATCCAATATTTTGAATCCAATCTGAGTCGTTTGATTTCGTTTTGTTGTTAAACGATCGGTTCTTTTTCAGGTCATCTCTGGCAACATATTTTAATTCAATGAGGGGATTTTCAGCAGCTTTTTCTTCTAAAAAAGTCGTAAGTTCATAGGATGAATATTGTAATAATTCAATTGATTGCTTTAATTCTTGTGTAAGCGCTAACTTTAATGTTTGCTGCTGGTACAATCCATAACGATTCATATATGTTCAACCCCCTCCCTCATTTTACTATATTTTATGTTGTATGTGATTGGGAATGATTTTCTTCTATTATGATAGAAATGTATGAAATAACATAAAGGGGGTTTTGCAATGACTCCAATTCAAGCGAATCCAGTCTTGTTCACATTGCAAATTCTATAAAATTATCATATAATAATTTTTGTCCTTTATTAGGAAATTAAATATGCCCCCGTGGTGCAACGGATAGCACGCAAGATTCCGGTTCTTGAAATGTGGGTTCGATTCCTGCCGGGGGCGCTAGTTGAAAAAACTTCTGCATAAATTTTTGTGTAGAAGTTTTTTTTATGTTTATTTTTGCGTAAAATGGCAATGATGGAAAAGGATATAAACATATGTGCGAAATGTTTGACCTTCATTGACCTTTATTGTATGATTAAAATCAAACAGAAGAAAGGAAAGTTTTTTCAATTTCTTTCCTAATATTTCCTAATTAAGGAGGAACGATCATGAACTTAATTCCTACTGTTATTGAGCAAACCAACCGCGGAGAACGTGCTTATGACATTTATTCAAGATTATTAAAAGACCGTATTATCATGTTAGGAAGCCCGATTGATGATCAAGTAGCGAACTCCATCGTAGCACAGCTATTATTTTTAGATGCAGAAAACCCTGAAAAAGATATATCTTTATACATCAATAGCCCTGGTGGAAGCATCACTGCTGGAATGGCAATTTACGATACGATGCAATTTATTAAAGCTCCTGTTCAAACGATTTGTATCGGAATGGCAGCATCTATGGGAGCATTCTTGCTTGCCGCTGGTGAAAAAGGAAAACGTTATGCTCTTCCAAACAGTGAAGTTATGATTCACCAACCACTTGGCGGTGCACAAGGTCAAGCGACAGAAATTGAAATTGCTGCAAAACGTATTTTATTCTTACGTGACAAATTAAATAGAATTTTAGCAGAAAGAACTGGCCAACCACTAGAAGTAATCCAACGCGATACAGACCGCGATAACTTTATGACTGCTGAAAAAGCGAAAGAATACGGTTTAATTGACCATATCATTTCAAGAAATCATCTTGATGGAAAATAATCTCGTTACCTAGGCATGAGTTCGTGAAATTCGAACTCATGCTTTTCCTTCATTTTTATATACTTTCATCCTCTGCTATTGATCTTCAATATATTCATTGTGCTTATCCTTTCATACAACTTGAAATATCCGCTTCAAAAATCACATCTTCCATAACGCGTCAACTAATGATACTGGACTAATTACCTGCGATAAAAGTACTATACAATTGTTTTTCCAATATAAGAAAATGATTTTAATTTTTTCTATCAATAGCTAATGATTTCAATAATAAAAACAATTTTTGGCACATTTGTTTGTTATCCAATTGAGATTTTACTATTTTAAAATAGAAAAATTTAGAAACAATACGAAAAATTGTTAAAAAAACTTGAATTATGTCGGATATTGTTGTATTATGTTTAGCGTGTTTAAAAAGGCTGACAAATCAATAGATTATGACTTACACCTGTGTGACTAGTATCAATGTAAAAAATGTTGATAGTGGTTGCCAATAGAAAGAACAGCGTTTGCTTTTCGGTAAACGCTGTTCTTATTTTAGGAGGGATATTTTGGATACATTTCTCATGATGGAAGAAAGTGAATTATTCCATCATTTCCAACCCATTTATCACTTGAAGAATGGTGAAATTTTCGGTTTTGAAGGACTATTACGCGCAAACAAATTTACGCCTGAAGAATTATTTAATGATGCTATAAACAAAGGAAGGCTTTACGAATTTGATACATGGTGCATTCATAAAGCCATTGAAACCTACCAGAAAGCAGGTTTAACCAAAAAAGACGGTTCTTTGTTTATCAATGTTTTTCCATCCACATTGCTAAACAAAGATTTTTTCTCGTTCATAAACAACATTATGAAAAAAAATCTATTAAAAAATCAAGCTATTATTTTTGAAATTAATGAAAAAGAGCCTATTAGTGATTTTCAAACAATAAAAAAGGTCTTAAATTCCTTAAAGGAAGTTGGAATTCATTTTGCAATTGACGACTTCGGAATTGGTGAAGGTGGTTTTAAAAGAATAATAGAATTGCAACCTTCTTTTTTGAAAATGGATAAATACTTTTCTATCAATTTAAGTCAATCTTTGCAAAAACAAGAAATCATCAAAGAAATGGTCACGTATTGTGAAAAGTTTGGAATCCATCTCATTGTGGAAGGGATCGATCATGAACATGATATAAATACTTTAAAAAAGCTTGGTGTTCATTTCGGTCAAGGATATAAGTTAGGAAAGCCAAAAAAATTTAATGAGTTTTTAAGGGGGCTAATATGGAGTCAATTGTTCTTTTCATAACGGTCTTGTTAGTACTGTTATCTTTACTAGCTATCATATTTATCACCATGATGTATAAAAGAATGAGAAAAATGAAAGGAGAAATTCAATCATTAAAAAATGATCTAAAAAACTCCCACAATAGAACTAATGTGAAAATCATTGATCGTCGAGGATTTCATCGAATTAACGTCAACCATGTTGATTGTTATATTGTTTTTAAAGACTTCGGAACGGAAAAACTAAATAAATTGGTAGAAAAGTATATTGACGGAGAGATTGATGACATTAGCGTTGGAGGCATGAAGCTTCTTACAAGTTATGATTTACCTGTCCATTATCATATCGTTGGTCAACTTATTTTTAAACTTAAAGATGAAGAATTTAATTTAATGGGTGAATTTGTTCGAAAAGAATCGAAGGTTGAAAGTACGCAATTTATATATGGGATCAAATTTATAAATTTAAACAAACAAGATGAACATAGACTAGGTAAAGTTATCAATGAAATTGAATTAGAAAAGAGAAAGATATAGTTTTGTTCAATTTGTTTTCACTTGGAGATGTTTGCAATGAAAAAAGTGATAGTTGTCGATGACTCTGCAATGATGAGAATATGGATTCGTGATATTCTTCAATCCGATTCGGAATTAAAAGTGATTGCAGAAGCTAAAGATGGTTACGAAGCCATCGAATTATGTAGAAAACATCATCCTGACACAGTGATTTTAGATCTTGTAATGAGAGATATGGATGGAATCACAGCATTAAAGGAAATCTTACAAATAAATCCTAATATTGAAGTCATTGTTTGTACTTCCTTAGCAACGGATTTTAATAAAACTGAAGCTCTTCAATTCGGGGCAAAAGATATTGTGGTAAAGCCATATTTTAACGATTTAATTAATAAAGTTAAAAATTAATTCATCTAGGAGTAGTTGTGCTTTGAAAAATTTAAGTGATGAGTTATTAATAGAGGCATATTTAAAAGCTTTAGAATTACAATTAAACGATCATTTTATAGAACTATTAAAAGAAGAATTACAAAAAAGAGGAATTACTCATATTCAAAATAATAAAGAAAGTATTTAACCATTTTTAGCATCATCAACGAAAGAACCGATTGCGAAAGAATTAATAGGGGGATTTGTCAATGATCATAAGACCAATTCATTTAAATGATGCGGAAAGATTTTTAGAATTAAGTAAAAAAGTAGAAGAATCAGGTTTTATGCTATATGAACCTCACGAGAACAAACGTACCGTTGAACAACAAAAGAAAATAATCGAAGACATTTTATCTGTTAAAAATTCTATTATTTTTGTTGCTGAGATTGATAATAAATTGGTTGGTTTTATCCAAGCCATCGGTGGTCGATTAAAACGAAATCGTCATTCTGCCCATCTTTTATTAGGTGTTCAAGAAGATTTTCAAGGTATGGGGATAGCAACCAAATTAATGAATCAAATATTTTCATGGGCAAAAGAACAGGATATTTCAAGATTAGGGCTAACCGTCATTAAAAACAACGATAAAGCATTTAACTTATATAGAAAAATGGGGTTTGTTATTGAAGGAGAAAAAGTTCATTCATTAAAAATTAATGGTGAATTTGTGAATGAATATTATTTATATAAATTAATATAGATGCAAAAAAATGGTTCCAAGTCAGATCTTGAAACCATTTTTTCAATACAGTTTTAAAGAGGAGGCTGTTCTACTCCATAATGAACCCAATCTTCTTTTGGTGGGCCGTAAACTCCAAAAGGTTTAATTCCCGCTTGCCGCATTAGAACTGTTATTTGTCCACGATGGTGAATAATATGTTTAATTAGTCCCATAAAAATGGTAGCATTCGATTCTTTTCTTCCAAACGCCACTTGAATTTGTTTCAGAGATTCATCCGTCCACTGCTCTTGAATGACTTCAGCTACTTTAGAACTAATCTTTTTAAACGTGTCAGCAATTTCTTTCGCAGAAGTCGGCACATTTTCTCCATTTTCAATTTTTTCTATCTTCAACCCGTATTCAGATAAATATTCTGGAATATTCGTCGTTAAATGCCATGCAATTCTTCCTAAACTGCGTCCCTCTTGGTAGACTTTTTGTTTTAATGATTCATCTGTTAAACCCTCTAATACTTTTTGCGTTAACATTGCTTCTCTATTCCATTCTTTCACAAAGTCTGAAATAGTCACATACATATTGCTTCCTCCTTTAAAAATTAGTTTCTCCATATAACGACTCGTTTGAACACATTGTATAAATGTTTTTCCAAGCAAATTCACTTGTATAGTCTAGTTGAGATTATATAGTATAATGATGACAATTTATGTCACTATTATCGGAGGTTTTTATGTCAAGAGCAAAAAGGTTAAATGAAATGATCATGATGGTGAACCGTATGAAAAAATTCACTGTCAGAGAATTAGCCGAACAGTTTGGTGTTTCCAAGCGAACGATTTTAAGAGATTTACAACAATTAAGCGAAATGGGAGTTCCGTTATATTCAGAAGTAGGGCCACACGGTGGTTATCAAGTCATTAATGAACGAATTCTCCCGCCTATTGCCTTTAGCGAAGATGAAGCAATCTCCATATTTTTCGCAATTCATGCGCTAAGACATTATCTGTCCCTACCTTTTGATTCTGAATATGAATCGATAAAAAAGAAGTTTTATTTGAATCTATCTGGAGATATTAGAGATAAAATAGACAATATGATGGATCGAATCGATTTGATTTCGGTTTACCAACAAGAAAAAATCCCCTTTTTAAAACAGTTATTAGATGCAGCCATAGAACAAAAAGTAATACTTATTGAATATGAAACAAATGAAAGAGTCACTAGTCGAAGCATTCAACCAATTGGGATTTATGCCATGGAAGGAAGATGGTATTGTCCATCTTATTGCTTTTTTAGAAAGGATTATCGTGTTTTCCGTTGTGATCGGATAAAATCTGTACATGAAGATAAAAATCATAGTCCCATGGACTTTTCAAACATTCATTTACACAATCGTTTTGCCATGTTCCAACAAAATCAAGAAATGTTGAATTTAGTTGTGGAGTTAACAAAAAGTGGTGTAGAAAAATTTCAACCAAAGCAATGGCTAAACGTAACTTTGCAAATAAGAGAAGATGGATCAGGGGTAATTACAGGAAGGATTGCAAAAGAGGATCTTCATTTTTTTGCTAATTATTTTCTTTCCTATGGAGAACATGCACTCATAAAAGAACCTTTAGAATTAATAGAATGTACAAAAAACATTTTAAAGAAAATATTAAGACAGTACGAATAAATGAATGTTACAGGGTACTGCTTTTTTAGCCACTAAAGCCATACTCTTAACCGTACGAAACACGAAAAAACAACCTGAGTCTTATTAAAACAGATCTCAGGTTGTTTAAAAGGCGAAAAGGGGTTTATGATTTTTTTTGAATAAATGATGTGAGTGCTTCAATCGCTTCGTTTTCATCATTTCCATCTGCGATCATTTTTACCGTAGTACCGGAACTGATGGCTAAACTCATTAACCCCATAATGCTCTTTGCATTGACACGTTTCCCGTTACTTTCCAAAAATATATCGGATGAAAATTTATTTGCCTCTTGGACAAATAATGCTGCTGGCCGTGCTTGCAGACCAGTCTTTAAATGAACAACTACGCTTTTCTCAACCATTCTACTCTCCCTCGCTAACTATTTCATAAACTTATCAATTGGTTCACCTGCACGAAGTTTTTCAGCAATTTCATCAATTTTTCGTAATCTATGATTAATTCCAGACTTACTGATTTTCTGGCCGGAAACCATTTCCCCTAGTTCCTTTAACGTCACGTCTTGATAAGCAATTCTTAGTTCCGCAATTTCCCTTAACTTACTTGGCAAACTTTCTAGTCCTATCATTTTATCTATATATCGGATATTTTCCACCTGTCTTAAAGAAGCTCCAATTGTTTTGTTTAAATTCGCTGTTTCGCAATTCACAAGACGATTCACTGAGTTTCTCATATCTCGTACAATGCGTACATCTTCAAATTTTAATAAAGAATGATGGGCTCCGATAATACTAAGAAATTCAGCTATTTTTTCCGCTTCCTTTAAATAAGTAATATATCCTTTCTTTCTTTCCAACTCACGACTGTTTAATTGAAATTGGTTCATTAAATCACACAATGCTTCGTTATGTTCTTTATCAATGGAAGCGATTTCTAAATGATAAGAGGATGTCTCTGGATTGTTTACTGAACCTCCAGCAAGAAAAGCCCCTCGTAAATATGAACGTTTACAACATTTTTTCTTAATCAGTTCCTCATTAATTCGGTTCGTAAAGGTAAAATATTCCCCAATAATTTTTAGGTCAGATAGTACTTCTCGAGCCTGCTCCGATATCCGAACAATATATACGTTATTCTTTTTTAATCTCATTTTTTTACGAACTAATAGTTCTACTCCAGCATCATAGTTTCTTTTAATGAGCGTATATATTCTTCTGGCGATCGCAGCATTTTCTGTTTGTACATCTACAATAATTTTTTGATTTGAAAACGATAGCGAACCGTTCATGCGAATGAGGGCTGATAGTTCCGCTTTCGAGCAACATTGTTTAATTTCAAGCTGTGTCAGCTCTTTTTTCGTATCTGATGCAAAAGACATCCCCCTTCACCTCCAACAAATAATCAACGACTACGCATGAAAGCTCGCTTTCATTTCGTTTAATAAGATTTGATAAAGAATTTCCGCTACTTTTTTTGTATCATGGCGTATAATGTGACCGTCAAACGATACGATTGATTCTGTAATTACTTCGAGTCCTAATTCTTTCAATCGCTCCCAATCGAATTCCACCGGTTGCGCCATTTCTTCTTCATATCGTTTTTTAATTTCTTCCGGGATTTCCTGATTATTCACTAAAATCGTTTGTATAAACGGACCGTTCAAATGTTCATATAACACTTTCACATGGTCGCTCGCTGTAAAATCATGCGTTTCCCCTGCTTGGGTCATTAAATTACATATATACACTTTTTTAGCCTTCGAACGACTAACAGCGTCTCCAATCTTTGGAACTAATAAATTTGGTAAAATACTTGTATATAAGCTTCCTGGACCGATAACAATTAAATCTGCCTGTTGGATGGCTTTTACGGCTTCCGGAAGCGGTTTTACTTTTTCTGGAGTTAAGTAAACACGTTTAATCCGTTTACCTGAGTATGGAATTTTTGATTCACCGGATACAATCGTCCCATCTTCCATTTCCGCATGTAAAACGACACTTTGATTCGCGGCAGGAAGCACTTTTCCTCTTACATTTAAGACGCGGCTAAGCTCTTGTATAGCCAAAGCAAAATTCCCGGTAATATTCGTCATTGCTGCCAATATTAAATTTCCTAATGAATGTCCAGATAAATCTCCGGCTGTTTGAAAACGATGTTGAAACATTTCTTCAATTAACGGCTCAACATCTGAAAGTGCCGCTAAAACATTTCGAATATCACCCGGAGGAGGAATTTGCAAATCATCACGCAATCGGCCGGAACTTCCCCCATCATCCGCAACTGTTACAATTGCCGTGATATCAACGGGATAATTTTTTAGCCCACGCAATAGCACGGGAAGTCCGGTACCTCCGCCGATGATGACGATTCTTGGTAGTCGGTTCGTCATTTCTTCAATTCCTTTCTTTTATTAATATCACGGTGAGTTATTTGTACGTGATAATCTTTCTTAAAATAATTCCCTATATATTCTGTTAATGCCACAGACCGATGCTGTCCTCCGGTACAACCGATGGCAATAACCAGTTGGCTTTTTCCTTCTCTTTTGTAATGCGGAAGCATAAAGGATAATAAATCCGTTACTTTTTCAAGAAATTTATTTGTTTCATTCCATTTTAACACATAGTTGGATACTTCTTCATCCAAACCAGTTTGTGGACGCATATGTTCAATGTAGTGAGGATTCGGTAAAAATCTTACATCAAACACTAAATCTGCATCAATTGGAATACCGTGCTTAAAGCCAAATGAGACAACATTAACTGTAAAAATGGCTGCTTTATTGCTAGAAAACTCGTTTAATATTTTTTCACGCAACTCTTTTGGCTTCAATTTTGAAGTATTATAAATCGTTTGTGCACGACCTTTTAATTCTTCCAATAAATGGCGCTCTAAACGGATTCCTTCTAAAGGAAGACCGGATGGAGCTAACGGATGAGATCGTCTTGTCTCTTTATAACGACGAACAAGAGTGGCATCGTCCGCATCTAAAAATAAAATGTGGGGAGTAACCCAAGATAAATCATTTAAATCATCAAGTGCATGAAATAAATGTTCAAAAAATTCCCGACCTCTCAAATCCATGACGAGAGCTACTTTATTCATTTTATTGCCGGAATCTTTCATAAGTTCAAGGAACTTTGGAAGTAAAGTGGGTGGTAAATTATCTACACAGAAAAAACCTAAATCTTCAAAACTATGAATAGCTACAGTTTTTCCTGCCCCAGACATTCCTGTAATGATGACCATTTCTACGCCATTTATTGCTCCGTCATTCATATTTGGTTCCCCCTCTTAAAGTTTCCATCAATTCGGATCTAATTTATAAGACAATAATTGAAAGTCATTGGTATATTGAAACGTTCCGTATATAATTCCTTCGCCATGAATTACATAATCTAATATATGTTTATCTCCTGACGCCATCGGAAGTGAATGAATTTGATCGATTGGGTGCCATTGTAAAATCCCTTCTTCTGATTCTTTCAGTTGAAGTCCTTCAGCTTCTGTTGCTAAAAAAGTAAACATCATCCATTCATCAACGATTTTATCATTCTCTTTCATTAAAAATGTGAAAATTCCTTTTAAACTAGGATTTTTTAAAAATATCCCTGTTTCTTCTCTATATTCTCGCACGACAGCTTCTTTAATCGTCTCACCAATCTCCATTTTTCCGCCCGGAATGGCCCACCAACCTCTCCTAGGCTTCTTTAATAATAAAATTTCATTATTTTTCAAAAGAATACAGTTTGTTACCCTTCTCATCAACTCACCTCATCGGATGTTCACAATATGCATAATCGTACATTTATTCCTTTTATTATACAATTTTTTATACATATCCACAATGAAACATAAGCTATAGCCATTAAGTGCAAAAAAAAGAGGCACAGACCATCGCTGTGCCGAAGAAAGGTTATATAAAAAGGGGGTCAATTTCTATTTTTATCATACCCCAATAATATTTCATGTTTGTTACAGTAGAATTAAATCCTATTTACTTTTTGTAAATATTATGATTTTATTTGGAGCTTTTCTTTTAATTCTTCCACGTAATGTTGGGCACTTTGTGCAGCAATACTTCCATCACCGGTAGCAGTAACAATTTGTCTTAATAATTTTTCACGGATATCGCCGGCAGCAAATATTCCAGGTACTTTTGTTTCCATTTTTTCATTTGTTTCAATATAACCGTTTTCGTTTGTAATTCCGAGATTTTCAAACGGTTTTGATAGTGGAACCATTCCGATGTAAATGAAGACACCATCTGTTTTAAACTCCCGCTCCTCTCCGTTTACTGTTGAAACGAGAGTAACACTGCTAACTTTTCCATCCGTTCCGTGGATTTCTTTCACGGTATGATTCCAAATAAAATCGATTTTTTCATTTTCAAAAGCACGTTTTTGCAAGATCTTTTGCGCACGTAGTTCGTCACGACGATGGACGATCGTTACTTTATTGGCAAAGCGAGTTAAGTATACTCCTTCTTCTACCGCTGAATCGCCGCCGCCAACAACAACTAAATCTTTTCCTTTAAAGAAAGCTCCATCACAAACGGCACAATAAGATACTCCACGACCACCATATTCTTTTTCTCCAGGTACACCGAGCTTTTTATATTCCGCTCCTGTAGCAATAATGACAGCTCTTGCCTTATATTCTTTTGAGCCAGTTTTAACGATTTTATATTCTTCTCCATCTATAATTTCTTTAATATCACCATATGCGTATTCTGCACCAAATTTTTTCGCATGCTCAAACATTTTATTCGATAATTCAGGGCCTAAAATATGGGCAAAACCAGGGAAGTTTTCAACATCTTCTGTATTCGCCATTTGGCCTCCAGGAATTCCTCTTTCAATCATTAATGTAGAAAGATTTGCTCTAGAAGTATAAACGGCTGCTGTCATCCCGGCAGGACCCGCACCCGCTATGATTACATCATAGATCATCTCATTGCTCATTTCCATCGCTCCTTCAAACAACAATAAACACTTTTTTACTATTATTCCCTTCATGTTCTATGCTATAGAAGTCATTGTGAAACGTCTATAAATTTGCTCAAGATAAAACTTTCTGGACAAGTTTTACGTATTTTGCGAGCGTTGAAGGGGAGATTTCATAGTTTCGTGCTAATTCTTTTTGCGTAATTTTTTCACTTCTATATTTTTTCCATATATATTCAATGGCACACGCCCACGCTTTTGTATTTTTCGTCGAATAAATGTTTTGCACTTGTTTCATGATGATAAAACATAAATGAAAAAGGCTTGATTCGTAAAAACTAATTGGTTGATTTCGATGATATAAGTGCAAAGCAGTTTGATACATGTCATAAGCAGAAGATTCGTTTATATCATTTTTTGATCCGTATATAGCTTGCAAAAATTCCTTTTCAAAATCTGTTTTTGCGTAGCGCTTGATTTTTTTTTCACTTGAAAAATAAATGGAGAATAAAAAATACCCAAATAATCGTTCCGATAAGTCTTGGCTTTTTAGTCTCATCTTAATAAACTCTTCATCAATCTCAATTTCCTCTTTAGTATCTTCATTTTTCCACGGTTCTAATCCAGCTTTCTCTGGGTTAAGGTCGACTACTTTGTTCCATATGTGTTCTGCATATTGAATATTTCCTAGTTTATAAGCAGACAAGGACAGCCAATAATAAAACGAATGGTCTCCTTCAAATCCGGACTTCATCAACGATTTCAGCCATTTGTAAGCAAGATCATATCGCCCAATGACAGCGAATGTTGCTCCTAATTTAAATCGATGTTCAAAAGAAATAGGATGAACTTTTTCTAATGCTTGCGCTAAATGATTCGTATCTTGTTGTTGAAAATGTGAGAATACGAGCATATTGCAAAAAGCGTGCAAATTTCCAGGATTTTTTGACAGCACATCCTCTAAGACCTTTTCAGCTTTTTCCGTTTCACCTAAATAAAAATAGGCTAAAGCTAAATTATTATAAGCCGGCCAAAATTCAGGGAACTCATTGGTGATTTCTTCTAATAAACCGACTGCATTTTGAAAATCTCCTGATTCTAAGAGAGCTTTAGCATTATCTTGTTTAACGATTAGTTCATCTTCTTCACTGTATTCATCAAGATCTTCCTCAACTTCCATTAAATCTAATAGATCGAGGGCATCTTCGGAAAATTCGCCATTAGGTGCATATTTTAAGTATTCATTCGCATAATGATATGCTTCTTTAAATAGACCTAAAAAAGCATAATTGTTGGCTAACAAGTAATAACACTCATACATCAACGGATCAAGCTCTTGAATAATTTTTAATAACAATTGATTGGAGTGTTGATAATTTCCTTCTTCCGTTAAAACGATAGCCAATTGACAATAAATCATTGGCTTCATCGGTTCCAGTTGTATGGCACGTTCTAAATATTTTCTAGCTTTACCTAGCTCACGTCTATGAAAAGCTTTTACACCTTTAGTGAAATATAATTCACCCGTCGGCATAAAGCTTAAAACTTTCCCTCTACTCTTTGTTGCTTCATTGTTTTTATTCACAAAGAAGTCCCCCATATATTAAAATTCTTCATAACTATGAAATTATAACATAGGTTAAATGAATGATAACACTTTGATTATGGAACTCAATTAATTCTCTTTAACTTTAACATTTCCATACAAGATTTGGTATAGTTTGATAGTTGTAGTTTTGACAATTCTTTGAGATCGTTTATTTTATTACCTTCGTTTGTTGAAAAAAATCAGTGAGGTGCTATAAACGTTAAACTCTCCATATTTCTAAACATAGCGCTGAAATTTATTGATACGAGTTTCATATTATTTTTCAAATAAAAAAGGCTCTCTGTCAATTGTGGTGGTGTAAATATTTCCAATACTCTCCCTTTGGAAGGAATGTAGGTTAACCTACATTCCTTCTGATAAGTTGACGCCACAAGATCTTTTTTCGTAATCGCTCAAAGCTTTTGATTCCATAAGACATTCGTTTGATTACTTTGGTTGTATTATTTACACCTTCAATATATCCATTGTTAAATGGATACATGAAGGATTGTAAAATCTCTTGTTTCCACCTATTAAATGTTTGTACAACTTTTTTAAATGCTTCGTTTCCAGATTCCTCAACTCTCGTCATCCATGCTTCTAAACCTGTTTTGCAATTTTCCATTGTACTTGTTTTAAACCAGTCATCCAGTTCATTCTTTAACTCATAGGCTTCTCTCAAGTCCGAATCAAGTGCCAAGAGTTCTTCTACTCGCTCTTTCTCTTTTGGATTGAGCTTAAATGGGGATTTCCATAAAAGCTCTTTATTTCTTTTCATTCGAATGCGTTGTTCCTTATATAACTTATGTTGCACTTCTCGTCTTACTCGATCAAATGCCCAATAAGCTTGTCTCATAAAATGAAATCGATCCGCAATAAT
>NZ_JBYLHW010000030.1:0-29825 GCF_057747715.1 Bacillus sp. JST-5
ATCTATCCGCCTCATTTACTCGATATGACCTTCGACAGAAAGAGCTTTGTTTTGTTATGCAAACTCACTCAATCATACCTAGCCTTATATGAGGTTCGTGTTCCTCGGACCGGTGTTTTGCCTCCAGCTTCCTTCAGATTCCGCGTCACCACGGACACCCTTGCTCTTGGCTAACCTCTACTTCTGTCTTCGGGGTTCGGGACTTACACCCTATAGTTCATGTACATGCCGGGCGCACATAAAAAGGCAGCTGCCTTTTTGCATTAGCAGCTGCTCTACTATAGACTATAGACTTTCTATGAAATTTTCAATTTCTTCTTTCGTTTTTCTCTCTTTGCTTACAAAACGACCGATTTCTTTTCCATTATGATAAGCAATAAAACTTGGAATCCCATATACATCTAATTTTTGACCTAACTCAACAAATTCATCTCGATCCACATATATAAAACGATATTCTGAATACTTGCTTTCTACTTCAGGCATAAATGGTTCAATAAAACGACAATCAGGACACCAGTCGGCAGAAAATAAAAAGATATGTTTTCCATCATTTTTTAATGACTCAAACTCTTCTACTGATTTAAGTTTTTGCATTTTTTTGGTCCTCCCCTGTATGGATTAACATATCACCAAATTTAATCCAACCTTTTTTTCTCATATATTCTGATAATATCAAACTTATCACTGCAGGACCAATAAGATGCAATATTAAAATGTAAAAAAGTACTGAAAATGAAAATCCCATTGCTTCAAATGTCATAATTTGCCCAACAAAGCCGCTTGTTCCCATACCAGCTCCAGCGGGATTGTTTAACATTGGCCAAATTGTAGTCCCAATGGGTGCTAACAACGCACCAGCTACCGTTGGTGGAATTAGTATCAATGGATTTCTAATTATATTAGGAACTTGTAACATTGATGTGCCAATTCCAATTGCCATTAATCCACCTATTTTATTTTCTCGATAACTTGAGACAGCAAATCCAATCATTTGAGCCGAACAACCAATGGTCGCTGCTCCAGCTGTAATTCCGCTTAAATCAAGCATCAATGCAATTGCTGCACTAGAAATCGGTGCAGTTAATGCCCACCCCATTAATACAGCAACAATAATTCCCATAATGATTGGTCTTTGTTCTGTTGCCCACATAATTGTTTGACCGAATCCTTGCATGATACTTTGAATAAAAGGTCCAACACCACTAGCAATAATATAACTTGTGAGAATTGTAACAAATGGTGTAACAATGATATCAATTTTTGTTTCCTTACTTACCAATTTACCTACTTCTGTTGCAATAACCGCAACAATATAACTACCTGCTGGTCCTCCAAGTTCTGCGCCTAAAGAACCGCCAATTATGGAAGAAAACAAGACTAAAGGAGGAGCTTTCAAACAGTAGGCAACAGCAACACCTATCGAAGGTCCCATCAGACCCATAGCTGCCGTTCCTAAGTCAATGAACATATCAATCTTTAATTGTTCACCTAATGTTTTAATAATTAATCCTATAATTAAAGATGAAAACAGCCCTAATGCCATATAACTTAATGCATCAATTAAATAAACTTTTGCCGAAAAGGTAATCCCTTTTCTTTTTAAGAACGCATTCAAGTTAACACATCCTTTTTGTATATTGTCCATAAATAAAGTAAACTAATGTCTTTACACTTGTCAACATTTATTTATCTTAAAATAATTCAGAATGTTCTTGTTAAGTCGACAAAATCATTCTATAATAATAGGAAATTCGACTTTCATGTAGTGCTAATGGGGGGGTTATGTTGAGTACAATTAAAGGAAGAGTCCGGTTTCTTTTTTTATTAGCTGTCGCCGGATTAATTATTTTATCCATCTTAAATATTATTTCCACTTTCATTTCAAATGATTCATCAAAAAAGAAAGACAATTTAGTTACTGCTGTATATGCTAGTAAAGACTTAAAACAACAAATGGCAACCATTCGTATTCATGAACAAGAGTATTTAAGGATTCCAAATGATACAAGAGCAAAATTGGTTCATTTAACAATTGACGATACAATAAAAAATATAAATAAATATTCCGAGCAGTTTAAATCCAATAGTGAAATAAGCAAACAATTTAAAAATGTACTTGCTGTTATGAATACATATGTAAACGAATTTGCAAAACTAGAAAAACAAAACCAAGAAATTGGTTATAACAATGTAACAGGGGTAAAGGGACAAATAGGTCGATTAGAGAGTCAACTACTTTCAAAAATTGAAAGCTTAAATAATCCCGAATTAGAAGAAAAAATGCTTTTATTAACTCTTTATAAAAACCAATATTTAGCTACAAGAACAGATGAAACATTCAATCAGTTTTCCAACGAATCTGTAAACTTGAAAGAGTCCGTTCAAAATGTTGAATCAGCGGATTCTATCATCACACAGATAAGTTCTTATCAAGATTTATTGTCCCAAGTTCATGCAACATTTAAACAAAATGAACAATCATTAATTCGTTTCGATCAAATAGCTTTTGATGTTGAACAAGAGTTAGCAAAAGTTGAAAAAAATGTACTCGAACAACAAACATTATTAAATGATTCCGTACAACAAACGAATAAAGTATTATCCATTATCAATATTAGCTTAAGCATCATTTTAACCTTAATATTAATGATTGCTGGATTTATTAGCATTAGGAAAATCATTATATCCATTTCTTCCTTAAAAAGAGGCGCGGAAACGATTGGAAGCGGCAATTTTGCCTACCGGGTTCGAATCGTTGGGAAAGATGAAATGGCTGATTTAGGGACTACTTTTAACCAGATGGCAGAAAAAGTTCAGCAGTCTTTCTTAAAAGTTCTTGAGTCTGCTGAACATTTACAATCATCTTCACAGCATTTAGCTGCCATTTCTGAACAAACAACAGCTCAAGCTAATGAAGTCAATCATGCAATTAAGCAAGTTGCTACTGGAGCAAGTGAACAAGTAATGCAATTAGAGGAAAGTACGAATATTATCCGTGATGTTGCGGCAGCTATTAATCAAACGGAAAAATTAAGTGAAGAGATTTCAGATAATGCAAGAGAAACAGCAAAAGAAGGCGAATCTGGTCTTGTAAAAGTGGAGCAATTGGAGGAAACATCCGAGAAATTTATTGAACTTTCTGCTCATGTAGCGAATCAAGTAGAATCAACTAAAAAAGAGTTTCAACGAATATCCTCCATTATAAAAACCATTGAAGAAATTGCAGAAAATACAAACTTACTAGCATTGAATGCTGCGATTGAATCAGCTCGTGCAGGTGAAGCTGGTAGAGGATTTGCTGTTGTTGCTAATGAAGTTAGAAAATTAGCGGAGCGTTCGAAAAAAGAGGCTCAAAACATCCAACAATTGATGTCAGTAATGAATAAAGAAATGGAAAAATTAGTAGCAGATACATCTAAATTTAATCACTACAGACAAGTTCAAGGTGAATCTGTAACGTTAACAAAAAATGCCTTTGTCAATATCGTTTCACATGTTAATGGAATTACCAATAAAATTGAAGAAATCTTACAAGCTGTCCAAAATGTATATAAATCTAATCAAACATTAACATCTAAAATAGATGAAATTCATTCTATTTCCGAACAATCTGCAGGTGCAGCAGAAGAAGTAAGTGCATCAAGCGAAAGCCAAATGGAAGCAGTATCGCAAGTGAATGAAGCTGCATTTGAACTAAGCAACATTTCATCCATGTTGCAACAAGAAGTTTCTCAATTTCAGTTAGTTGGTGAAGAATTTGAGGAAAATGAAGAAATTGAAGAATCAAATAACAAAACCTCTTTCCAAACATTGATCACATCATTCCAAAACGTATCTTCAAAAGTTAGTGAAAAATGGACAGTCTTAAAGAATAAATTAAAAAAACCGAATAAAAAATAAAAGCCAACAAATTCGTTGGCTTTTTTATTTGCATATAAAACATCGTCAAAACTTATTTTTTTATTAAATCATATTTATAATAACACTAAATAGAAATATGTAACTCTAACATTTACTAAGAACCTATTTTTGTTCAATGGAGGAAGCAATTTCGATCATTAATTCTGCATCAAAAGCTATCTCATCAGCATCTGTTTGAGTAGTTAATTTGACTCCTCCAACTCCCACTACTAATTCATATTCATCTTCTGCAATATCTCGAATTAACAAATATCCAAATCTACCATCTTGATCTGTAAATGTTTTATTTACACGGTATTTTTCTGTTGGTTCAAGGGTGGATTGATAGATGACTTCACTAGAACGCCCTTCATTAGGATTATAAAATAAAATGTAAACTTTCTTACCTCTTTTTAAAATGATATTGTTTTTCTTAGATTGATCAATACTAACTCCCGTTGGCATGTAAAAATTCAAACCATCGGATTCGGTATTCGGTTTCTTATGTTCACCTTTAAATAGCTCAACTACTCGTTCTTCCGCTTTTTTTTGCTCTTCTTTGATTGAGGCGTTCGAGCATGCCGATAAAATTAATCCTAAGCAAATGATTATATAAAAGATTGAATTTATTTTTTTCATAACTCCGTCCTCCCAAGAATTTGACAATAGATGTTGAGTTTATCATACCCTTCTTTTTACCTATGAATCAACACCTAATAGCAAATTTGCCTAAAGAATTTCAAAAATTTTGTCTAATTTCACTAGAAAATTGGCCAATGTTATAATAATTGTAAAATTTTGTATCTTATACTTTTCCCTTTTTTTAAAATGTTTATGTGTGAGTAATCGTTCATTTAATGAAAATAGTTAAAAAAAATGTCGGAACGTTTTGTGTTCCGACTTAATGATTTTTATAAAATTCGTATAGTCCCCTTAAATTACGGACGACATGTTCAAACATTTCTTTCCTTGAAATATAACCATTTGTAAAAACGCCAATAGCGCCTTCGTTTTCTCTTACATTCTTTTTTTGACAATATTCATCCATAACAATCCCTAATTCTTTTCCTGCTTTTAATTGGTTCGCAACTTCCGGTGGTAATAATAATCTTGCACCACCGGCAATGATTGGAGGATTATTTCTAGTAACGAGCGCTCCCCAATTGCAGAGCATTAAACCGTATTCGGTCTCATGAACCCCACCTTCTAATCCGATACCTATTTGAGCTTCACTTATTGTTAGCACATGCTTTGCTCGATTGATTGCGCCTTTTATTGTTTCTTCATCGGAAAATGGTTGATTCGATACTCCAGAAGGGACATCATAGCTTTCTATATCAAATACATCCTCAATAAATACAGATCGCACTGCTGAAATTTTAGCTTTATTTAACGATCCAATAGCTATTTTTATCAATGTTGTACCTCCAATTGGTGAAAGGGAAAAATCAACCTTGTTGTTTGATGGTTTCGACAGTATTTTTATCACAAGCTTTAACAAGTTTCACTAAAAGTTCTTTTGCTGCTAAATAATCATCTATATGAATAATAGATGCATGTGTATGAATATATCGTGAACAAATACCGATAACAGCACTTGGGACACCGTCATTGGATATATGGACTCTACCCGCGTCTGTTCCTCCTTGTGATACAAAATATTGATAAGGAATATTGTTCGTTTCGGCAATATCCAGTACAAATTCTCTCATGCCTTTATGAGTGACCATTGATCGATCTAAAATGCGGAGTAGGGTTCCTTTTCCTAATTGTCCGAATTCATTTTTGTCTCCTGTCATATCATTTGCAGGGCTTGCATCTAAAGCAAAGAAAATATCCGGCTTAATCATATTAGCAGCTGTTTGTGCTCCACGTAGTCCTACTTCTTCTTGTACCGTTGCTCCTGAATATAATGTATTTGGTAATTTTTCATTTTTTAACTCTATTAATAATTCGATCGATAGACCACAACCATAGCGATTATCCCATGCTTTTGCCAAGATTTTCTTTTTGTTTGCCATCGGTGTGAATGGACAAATTGGAACAATTTGTTGGCCCGGTTTGATCCCAATGTTTTTAGCATCTTCTTCACTATCGGCACCAATATCAATTAACATATTGGAAATTTCCATCGGCTTATTTTTCTTATCATCAGTTAATAAATGAGGAGGAATGGAGCCCACTACCCCTATAACAGGTCCGTTGTCAGTGATGATTTGAACTCGTTGGGCTAACAATACTTGACTCCACCAGCCACCTAATGTTTGAAAACGAATCATCCCATTTTTTGTGATGGACGTTACCATAAAACCAACTTCGTCCATATGGCCAGCTACCATTACCCGAGGTCCATTTTCGTCTCCTTTTTTAACGCCAAAAACACTACCTAATCCGTCTTGAATAATTTCATCGGCATATTTTCCAAGCTCTTCTTTCATAAACTTTCTTACTAGATGTTCATTCCCAGGTGCTCCAGGAAGCTCCGTTAATGTTTTAAATAATTCAAGTGTTTCTTGATTCATGAATTTCTTCCCCTTTTCTATTTCGAAAATCGAAAAAATATGTACCTCTTTATTTTACAGAATTTTTGATAAAATATCTATTTAATAAAAAGAATGTTGATGATACAAGTTGAAAATTTGTATACTGAAACTAATATATTTGGAATAACATTTATTGGATGAACTAAATTGAGGAGAGTAAAACGGATGAAAGCAAAAACGTTTTTTATTGGGGCCATCACCGGGGCTGCGGCAGGATTTTTTTCAAGCTATATCATTCAAAAAAAGGTAAAGCCTTCTGCTGAAAAAGTATTAAAAAATATCAAATTATCATTAAAAGAGGAAGGCTCCATTATTGGTTCGTGGATTTTATGTAAACCAGAAAAAATATACAAAAATCATATGGAATATGACGTTTATCAAGGTGGAGTAACTTTAATTAAAGATGGGAAACAAATTCAATATGAGTTTCAAGCCGATGCTAATACAGGAACACTAATTGAACTAAAGCGAATGAATCAATAATCGTTAAAATGGCTGTCACAAAAATCATTGTAGACAGCCAAACGAAACATTTTTTATACAAATGTACAGTTTTCTATTCAACTTTTAAAAAGTCAATAAGATTCCCTTCTTGATCCCATTTAACCGCTCTATATTTAGCATCGTGGTAAAAAAAGAACCATGCATTTTTCATTACACCTTCTGGAATCCACTTTTGTTTAGCAAAAATAGAATCCATTGGATAGTCATCGTAAGCCATTACCCATAGTACATTCTGATGAGCATGTGTAGGCATAATGTCAGCTAAATGCAGCGCAGCTTCCCCATTGGACTCAATCGATATGATGCTATGTCCGTCGCTATGTCCACCGGTATGGATCATTTTAATCTCCGGGGTAATCTCAAGTTCGTTTTCAAACGTTACGACTTGGTCTTCAATTCCTCTCCAATTTATATCCCAATATGTATTTTTCGAACGAATATTAGGATTTCTCATTTCCTCCCATTCTTTTAAAGACGTATAAATTTTTGCCCGAGGAAATACAGATTCTGTCGTTTGATCTTCTGTTAATCTCGTTAAACCACATGCATGATCAAAATGCAAATGGGTCATTAATATTCCATCAATATCATTTACCGACAATCCTAATTGAGTTAGTTCTTCTACCAGTTGAGATTCTTCTGTCACACCATAGTTGCGCTTTTGTTTATCTGTTAACTTTCCATTTCCAATTCCAGATTCAATTAAAAATTTTTGATCTTCCGTTTCTACTAAAATTGGATGGGTGAATAGTTTGATTTGATTTTTCTCATTGACTTCATATTTTTTTGACCAAAGCGGTTTCGGGACAACCCCAAACATTGCACCGCCATCTAAATGGGTAACTCCCCCATTTAACCAAGTAAGTTTAATATTTCCTACTTTTAACGTTTGCATCATATCCCCCCAGTTTGACAAATGATACATAATTTAAATTTATCATTTCTTTGAATGAAATGAAATGCTTCATTCCATTTGATAAAAATAAAAAGAACAGTCTAAAGGCAATTTCTCTAGACTGTCCTTACTAATCAATCAAATCCCAGCTTAATGGTGTACCTTTTGAAACATTTTTATTTACTTTCTTTCCTAGAAAAATATCAAAATATTTTGCTGGAAGGCCAAAACCTGGTCGAATGATCCTTAAATTTTCTTTTGTAAATACATCCCCTTTTTTCATATCTTTGCAAATATATATAGATCTTCTATATTTTAGTGATGATTCTTCTGCTTTTGTAGGTCCGTAAGAAACTTTCCCTAACGCTTGCCAAGCTCGTTCTGTTTCCTCCACTAAAGATTTCATTTCCTCTGGTTCTATTGAAAACGCTGCGTCTACTCCACCATCTGACCTTGATATAGTAAAATGCTTTTCTATAACTGTTGCACCTAATGCTACACTTGCTACGGCAACACCAATTCCTAACGTGTGGTCAGATAAACCAACTTGAACATCAAATAGATCTCTTAAATGTGGAATAGTTAGTAAATTAGTATTTTCAGGAGATGCTGGGTAGGTACTAGTACATTTTAATAATATTAAATCTTTACATCCAGCTTCTCTAGCTGCCCTAACGGTTTCATCTAATTCTGATACTGTTGCCATTCCGGTAGAGATAATCATTGGTTTCCCAGTAGAAGCTACCTTTTTAATTAACGGGATATCATTATTTTCAAATGAAGCAATTTTATACATAGGAACATCTAGTTTTTCAAGGAATTCTACTGCCGTAATATCGAACGGTGTACTGAAAGGGATGATCCCTAATTCACGAGCACGTTCAAATATTGGTTTATGCCATTCCCAAGGAGTATATGCTTGTTGATATAATTTATATAATGTATTCCCTTTCCATAAGCTTCCTTCATCAATGATTTTAAAATCAGGATTTTCCATATTTAAAGTCATTGTATCTGCTGTGTATGTTTGTATTTTTAATGCATGCGCGCCTGCTTTTGCGGCTTCCTCAACAATCTTTAATGCCCTTTCTAATGATTGATTATGGTTTCCTGACATTTCAGCAATAATAAAAGGTTTTTCATTCGGACCAATTTTTCTACCTTCTACTATTATTTCATTCATATTCTCATTCCTTCTATCAGTTGTTTTAAAATTTCTTTTTGTTTTTCCCAGTCTGTTTGAAAAATAGACATTAGTACAATATCTTCATACTGACTATTTTTTAATATTTGCTTTTTTAAAATCCCTTCAACATTAAACCCCAACTTCTGATGATAACGAATACTTGTTTCATTACTTCCAATGACTTCAGCACATAATTTTCGAATCTTTAATTCTTCAAAAATGTATTTTAATGCTAAATATCCCATGATGGTGCCTGAACCTTTTGGAGCATTTTTCTCACCAATATAAAATCCCCAATAACAAGTGCTGTTATTGTCATCAATTTTTGTGATATTCACAACACCTAGTGGAACATTTTGAAGGTAAAATATTTTCACCCTAGTTTTTTTGTCTTTTTTTACTTTTTCAAACCATTTTTTATGTTCTTCTATTGTAATTTTGTGATCATGGTACATAACTGATCGTATATGATCTTGATTTCTCCAATTAAGCACCATTTTTAAATGGGGAGAATCGATATCTCTCAATTCAGCATGTTGTAAAATACTCATGTTAATTCCTCCAAAATTGCTTGAACAACAGGGTATTGATGAACAATGTCTGGATTCACTAGTGACGAAGCTGCTTCTGAAAGTTTTCGAACTTTCATTGGATTTGATATTAGTTCTGAAACCGTGTTGAATATATGATCAGATGTCACTTCATAACTAAATCCTAAGTTAATGATGGCACCAAATTGCGAAACGTATCTTGCTAATTCCACCTGATTATCTGCAACGATAATGATAATAGAGGGAAGTCCTAAGTAACACCTTTCCCATGTGGTCGATCCACCTGCTCCAATGGCTAAATCCGCTTCATTCATAAAATCCGAAATATTTGTAACTTGACAATAAAACTTGAAATTAGAATACATATTGCACAATTTTTCAATGGACGTCTTTCTTATGTTTGATTGACCAATGATGACATTCACATTTATATCTTTATCAAGTTTTGTTAATGCGTGTATCGTTTTTTCGGTCTCATTAGTTGGATCGGTTCCTCCGAAAAATATCAAGATGCTTTTTATTTCTCCCGTTCGTTTCCGTCTTTTCTTTTCCATAAATTCATTTCTTAATAGTGCAAATTGCGGCCCTAATAACAACTTACACTCTTTTGGAACTAAATCATTATATCTATTCGTCATGTTGAAATAAAAATTTTGATCTAATAGGAGATCACAATAGTGTCTCCTATTAGCCAAATCATCAATTACCATTAATTTATTTGTTTTTCGTTTTAACGTTGATTCCCATAAATAATCTAATCCATAATGATCAACAATTAATAATTCAATCAACTGATCCCCAATAATTTTTAAACATTCCTCAGCATCTAACAACCAATGGTCCTTATACCAGCGAGTTTCTTCATCTTTTATGTCATCACCATTTAAAATATGAGTTTTATAACCTTCTTGATTAATCAAAGGGATGATATTTCCTTCAAGATTTCGACATATAAATTCAATTTGAAAGTTTTTTTTTCGAAGTTGTTCTGCCAATGTCAAACATCTCATCACGTGCCCTGTTCCCATTGAAAAAGATGAATCAACTCTAAAGAAAATTTTCATTTATCATCCACAACCTACACTTTTTTTTGCTTTACCTTAGCGTTTATCTCATACCAATCAGGATGTTCCTCTAACAATAAAAGCACGTCTCTTAATTGAAACTGTGAATTCAAAGGGTATAAATGTTCAATGATATTCTTTATTAATTGAAAATCTTCTTCGGTATCAACTGTCCAGCGATGGTGACTGTAGTCAACATCATTAGTCACGCATCCTAGATGAAAAATTTCAGGATGCTGATAAATATAAGAAGTGACATGTTCTTTATGATTAGATTCTTTCGCCTCTAAATAAACTTTCTCAAGAACATCAAACGAGAATACTTCAGTATCCATTCCTCTCGGATAAGTCCGAACTAGAGTATTAGAAACATAGTCATAATTATTTTCTAAATAATATTGAATTACTTGATCCATAACTTGTGGATCAATAATTGGACAGTCTGAAGTTAATCGCACAATGATATCAGCATTAAACAACTTTGCAGCCTCATAATAACGTGATAAGACATTTTCTTCTGAACCTCGATAATAAGGGATGGAGTGCTGATTACAAAATTGAATAATAGGTAAATCTTTTTCTTTTGTTGTTGTTGCTATGACGATTTCATCTATATATTCAGATCTTTGAACCCTTTCAATTTGGTATTTTATTAGTGATTTACCAAGAACCTTTTTCATTACTTTACCGGGTAATCTTGTCGACCCCATTCTTGCTTGTATGATTGCCACAATTTTCATTTTTTCACCTCAAAATAGTGTAAAACCTTTTCAACCCCTCTTATCACATCCTTCACATCTCTTTCATCCATTTTTGGAAAAAGTGGAAGTGTAATTATTTCTTCATATACACGTTCAGCAATGGGACATAAACCTTTTGAATAACCAAGTTTTTGATAATAAGGATGCAAATATACCGGTATATAGTGAACATTTACACCAATATTCTCTTTTTGTAGTGCGTTGAATATTTCTGTTCTTGTGGCACGTAATTTTTCCAATTTAAGTCGAATCACATACAAATGCCAACTTGATTCACTCAATGAATGTTGGTATGGAGGAATAATGATCTCACAATTTTCAAATGCCTTTGTATACATTTCTGCGATGATCTTTCTCTTTTCTAAAAATGAATCAAGTTTTTTCATTTGACTAATCCCTAACGCAGCTTGAATATCAGTCATTCTGTAATTAAAACCAAGCTCATGCATTTCGTAGTACCATGGCTGATTTTTTTCCCTTAATATTTTGGGATCTCGTGAGATTCCATGATTTCTAAAATATAATAATTTTTCATAATACTGATCATGATTAGTAGTAATAATCCCACCCTCTCCTGTTGTAATATGTTTGACCGGGTGGAAACTAAACATAGTCATATCAGCAATGGTGCCTACTTTTTTTCCATTATAAGAGGCACCCATTGCATGTGCCGCATCTTCAATAACAATAAGATTATTTTCTTTTGCTATTTTCATTATTTCTTCGTATTGGGCAGGTTGACCGGTAAAATCTACTGGAATTATTGCTTTTGTTTGTTCATTAATAAGCGGTTTAATATTTGCGGGGTTAATATTGTAGGTTTGCTCATGTATGTCTGCAAATTTAGGAATGCCTCCTAAATATAAAACTGCATTTGATGTAGCGGCAAATGTCATTGGAGTTGTAATAACTTCATCATTCTTATGAATTCCAGCAGCATAACAAGCCGCATGAAGAGCAGCTGTTCCGCTAGAAAATGCAACCGCATATTTAGCTCCAACATAGTTGGCTACCATTTCTTCAAATTCCTTAATGGTTGGTCCCGTTGTAATAAAATCACTTTTCAATATATTGATGACTGATTTGATATCGTCATCATCAATCCACTGTTGTCCATAAGGTAGAAACCTTTCTCGAACAGGTTTCCCGCCATTGAGTGCTAATTCCTCTTTCATTTATAAACCCTTCCTCTAGTTATATTAAATCCGTAGAAGCAATCCACTCCTTCGTTTTCTCTATTCCTTCTTCTAAACTATAATTAGGTTCCCAACCTAATAATTTTTTTGCTTTACTATTATCACACATTAATTTTGGAATTTCGCTTTGAGGATGAATATGGGGAACATGGATAATTTTTGATTCATCTTTAGCAATGAGTTTAGCCAATTCATTAATGGAAATGTCTTTGCCTAATCCAGCATTAATGATTTCTCCATTTGCTTGTTCACTATAGCCAGCTTGAACGACAAATCTCGCACAGTCTTCTACGTACAATAAATCTCTCGTTTGTGTGCCATCCCCATAAATATTCAATTGTTTTCCCTCTAAACTATTTTTAATAAAAATTGCGACTACTCCTCCTTCACCTCCAGTTTTTTGATATGGGCCATAAGTGTTAAACGGTCTGACAATCGTAACTGGAAGTCCATATGAATAATAGTAGGACATTACCATATTTTCTCCTGACAATTTTGACCCAGCGTATGGAGATGCAGGCTTAACAACACTCATTTCATTGATCCCTTTGTTATCATATGCTCTTTCATAAACCATACATGTACTCATAAACACCATTTTTACTCCATACATCCGACATTGTTCTAAAATATTAAAGGTCCCAATCACATCGTTTTCAAAGGTCGTTCGAGGATCGTCGATACTATCTTGAACATTTATACTAGCTGCAAGATGATAACAAAGATCATATTTATTTTCAAAAAGAGACGAAACGATATTTAAATCCTTGATATCACCAATCGTAATGTTTTTTAAATTTTTTTGATTGGTTAACCCTTTTAAATTTTCTAATCTTCCGTTAGACAAATTATCTAATATCCACACTTCATGACCGTCGTTTAATAATTGTTGGACTACCCATCGACCGATAAAACCTGCTCCACCTGTAACTAATATTTTCAATTTTTTCATCCTTTCATTAACTCGATGTTACATAAAAATTTGAATTCCTGATCATTTTAATTTATGAACGTTTGAATTAATTCGTGTAGTCTTTTCCCTGATAATGTTTGTTTCGGATACGCATATTGTAAAAAATCTTTTATTTTCTTCTCCACATCTTTTTTTACAGAATCATTGGTGAAGTATAAGTGGATTTGTTCAGCTAATTTTATAGGATCTTTTTGAACCATGTAATCAAGGGAATTGTAATAGCCTGTATAACTATCGAGATTTGAATCCATGATAAAAACTGGTTTGTTAACCAACATAGATTCTAATGCTACTGTTGAGCAATAAGAAAACACAACATCAACATTTGGCAATATATCATAGAGTTGAAAAGACTCCGTTGATCGAATAAACGGAAAAGCTTTAATAAGCGGATGGGAAGGATCATTTGGAAAATCTCTAATGATGAAATTAGCATCTATAATTTCTTTAATTGTCTGTATTAAAAGTTCCCATTTTTCTATCTGCCGAGTACTTCTAACAATTAAAAGGACTGTTGGTTTTTTGGCGTTTAATTTCAATTTTTTATAAAATTTTCTTTTTGATATTTTCGGTTTTTGAAATGCTTGGTCAAATCTTGGATGTCCTACAATAGCAAGAGAGTCTTCTTTTGCTCCATATTTCTTGTACCAATCCACTTCAAAATGACCGTATACAGCATCAATTGTGGCAATTTTAGGAATATATCCAAATTCATTTGCAATAATTCCGTGCTGTAAACAAATCGTAGGAATGCCTAATTTTGCTGCAACAAATGCCATAATTCGACCGTAATGATTTGGACTAGAGATGATTAAACATGAGACCGGGAATTTACTTAAAAAATTTTCAGCAATTCCTATTTGATTAATGGTAAAATCAATTTTTCTAAATAATATATTTTGGAATGATTTTTCCTTATAAAGAATATGGTGATTAAAATTTTCAAGAATATTTTTAGCTTCCATTTTTACTTTCACTATTGCCGGTCTCATGTTGTCCATCATATATTCCTCGCTATAGTGAATATTTAATTTTCCTTTTGATTTTTGTTCCTTCTTACCAATCTTTAAAATGATGATGTTACGAACATCAAAATGTTGAAGATAAGTTTTTTCTGGAATTCTAGTTAAATTATCCTCCAAAAATACAACCTTTCCATTTTTCACTGTATTTTTTTTAGTTTTTAAAGTTTCCATATATTGATTAAACACATGTTGGACATCCCTAGCTGTTTTTCCCTTATTTTTTAAATATGGCTGAATGGAGGAATCTCTTAAGGCATTCCAAATTGGACTTTTTCTTAATAAGCTAGGGAAGTGTATAAAGTAAGATAAAGTATATCCTTTGTAATCAAGGTTTTTAAAATCGTAAATAAAATCTAAAAGTAAAGAATAGTAATTATTGACAAACGTGTTCATTTAATTCCTCCGTACTTGGAAACGTTAATGGATTAGTTTATAAATTAATGATTTTAATCTTTTTATTGATTTTTCATTACTTGGATAAGCATGTTTAAGGAATTTTTTCCGTTTTTCTTCAGCAACCCGTCGAACATTTGCATCATTAAAATATTGATAGACTTGGCGTGCTAATTTTTCAGGTTTAGATCGAACAAATTCTCCTAGTCCCAAGTAATAATTGGTATATCCTAAGAAATTTTTATTTAGTATAAACACATGTTTTTGACATAACATTGCTTCTAGAGCAACTGTTGAAGGATAAGCAACCACTGCATCTACATGCGGTAAGATCTCATATAAATGTAAATTTAGTGTTGGCTTTACAAAAGTAAATTCTTTTGTTAGAGCATGAGGTTTTGTTGAAGGATAGTTTTTTATTAAAATGTTTACTTTCATTTTCTTAGAGATAGATTGAATAAAAGTTCGCCACTTATCAATATCATTTTCCCCTCTAACAATCATCAAAATTGTTTTCCAATTTAGATCTAACCCTAATTTTTTATAAAAAGTACTCTTAGTCATTGTTGAAGTATTTCTAATATCGTCAAATCGAGGATGTCCAATGATATCAACAGAATTGTCTGGAACTTTTAATTGAGTAAAAAAATTTTTTTCAAAGTATCCATAAACTGCATCAACTTTTGCAATTTTAGGGATAAATCCAAGTTCGCTAGCTATGATTCCATGTTGCATACAAACCGTTGGGATACCTCTTTCACTAGCAACTACTGATAAAATTCGGTTTATATAACTATGTGTTGTAGAAACAACTAAACAAGACACTTGATTTTTATTTAAGAAATTTTTTGCCATATTAATATAATGAATAACTGATTCCATTGAATTTAATAGCCATCTTTTGAATTCCTGCTCCCGATATAGTCGATGTTTACTATGAGTATTTAATATTTGGATAGCTTCCTTCTTTTTTTCTAAAACATCTGCTTCACATGGAGTGAAATAGTCCTTAAGATAAATCATTTGGTATCGTATATTTTGAAGTTCATTACTTTTTTGAATTTTTTCCTTAGAAATCGTAATCGTATCATGAACGATTACAGTTGCTTTTTTCTTTTTCCTTGTTTCTCCTATTTGATTTTTATTACTCAGGCCAATGCTATTACTATTTACTAATACGGCAAACTCTGATGAATCAAATTCGTTTACAATACTGTTGATTGGAATTCTTAACAATTTATCGAAGTGAAAGACAATTTTTCCTTTTGGTTTTTGATTCTCACCTTTTTTTGAATGAGATTCAACAAACTTGCTAAATGCTTCTTGAATCTTTGCTTTATTTTTTATTGGATTTTTAATTTGTTTAATAAATTGAGGCTGATGTAATTCGTTTATTAGTTTCTCGTTTCTTAATAAATAACTTGGTAAGTGGCATAAATATGGCAATGAAAAACCTTGATAGGTTATTTTTTCAAAATCCTTTAAAAAATCTAAATACAATGACCAATAATTCTTTTGAAAGGTATTCATTCATTCCTCCTAAAAAAAATCATTTAGATTAATTTTTCTTTCATTAATAATTCACGTAACTCTTCATAACTGAGTGGTTTTTGACTCGAAGAACTATAGGAACCTTCAACGACTTTTTTTCCATCTTGATAATTTTGATGTCTACCTTTTGGAATGACATACATATCTGGTAATTCTAACGCAATTTTTGATTCGTCAATTGTCATTAGTTCTTCATACATCTTTTCTCCTTGTTTTAAACCGATTAATTCAATTTTTACATCTTTTCTGCTAATAGAGTGTTTTTCACAATAATCGTCTATGAGAATATTAGCTAAATCTTCTAATCGAACAACTGGCATTTTTAATATGAATATTTCTCCTCCTTTTGCCTCTTTTAATGCTAACAGTATTAATTCAGTTGCTTGTTTGACTGTCATCATAAATCGAGTCATTTTTAAATCTGTTATTGTAATCTTTTGATGGTTCAATAATTGTTCTTTAAAGAGTGGAATCACTGAACCTCTTGAACCCATGACATTTCCAAAACGAACACATGCAAAAACAGTTGTTTCATTGTCAGAGTTTTGATCACTCATTGTCAATAAATTCTCAGCAATGAGTTTTGTTGCTCCATACGTATTGCTTGGCGAAATAGCTTTATCGGAACTAGTAAAAATCACTTTTTTTACTTTATTGATAATTGCAGCGTTCATCACATGATAAGTCCCAATAATATTGGTTTTTACTGCTTCTATTGGGTTCAGTTCGCAAGATTCAACCCGTTTCATTGCTGCTAAATGTATAACAAAATCTATACCCTTCATAGCTTCAACTAGCCGTTTATAATCGCGAACATCCCCAATCATGAATGTTAATTTTTCCGAGTAAGCATATTGTTCATGTAATTGATGTTGTTTAAATTCATCCCGACTTAGAATTCTTATTTCTTTTGGATCATCCATTAATAAATGTTTGATGATGCTTGTACCTATTGTCCCCGTACCACCAATTACTAAAATTCTCTTGTTATGAAAGTACACGAAATCCCTTCTTTCCAAACCATTTTAGTACTTCCTATTTTTTGTTCGTTATACATGTATATTAATTATGAAAAAAACCGTTAATGACCAAAGCCTATGAAAATAGCCTTTTTTTATATAAAACGACTTAAAATAATCAAAAAAAATTTTTCATAAAAAAATAAAACTACTTTTAACAAGTAGCTAATAACGGTGAAAATGTATTGAAATTTTTTATTCTCAATGGTTTCGATTTAGTTTCTTATAACTTAAATTCACTTTCTACAAATTTATATCTTTCATAATGATTTTTAAGGAAAATAAATAGTTGAGATGAAAAAGAAGAGGAATTTTATTTAGGAAGATGTTTTAACCTTAATTTTATAATTATAGAAGTCCATTTTTTGACACAATCCTATGTTTGCCTACACAAAATAAAGCAAGAATAACTATTATATTGTAAAAACAAAAAGGAGTTGATAATTTTGAAGGAAATAAAAAAAACTAACCCAGTGAGAAAAAAATTTATTCAATCTAAACCTCCGATCGTTCTTTCAAGTGATTATCCAAAAATTGAAATTAAACGTCGAGGAGGGTGCTGTTTAAAAAATAAAGTTAAGTAGAATGAATTAAATAAATATTCTTACCTATCGACTGTATAGATATAAAACTTTGATTACCTTCTATTTCATCTAATTTATTGAAAAAAGATAATATTTCTGAATGAGTTAAGGAAAATATTCTTTTCTTTTTATATTGATATTGAATGAAGGAAAATTCTTTTAAAGGTGGTGAAGAAAGCGAAATCTGATTACATAATTGAAGAATGGACGAGTAAGCGTAATGATCTTTGGACCAATAACAATATTTAAATACTTCACTTCCCTTTTGAAGATCGACCTTATAGTTATTAGAAAAAATGTTCTTTAAATAAGTAATTATTTCATTTATGTTTCTTGCTTTTTCTCCCAATTGATTGGATATGATAGTTTCATTAGATTGAAATGGAATATAAGTAATTAACGGCCTTTCCAGAAAAAACGCTTCAATTCCTGACGTGCATCCATTATGAATGATCGCCTTAGCGGCCATAAGCCACTTAATTATATTCCCTTCATGAATGACATGAACGTTTGAATAATTAGCAAATTCTTTTCGATAAGAAGTTGAATTTTCCAATGGATGCGGCCTAATAATAATGGTGATATTTGAAAACTGTTTGCTTAATTTATGAATCATTTCAATAAAGCAATCATATAATCTTTTTATTTCTTGATTTAAAGCTGTTTCTTTTTTTCCTTTTAAAGTATTGTATTTGGCAAATCTAGTATTAATTAATATAAAATCTCCGTATGAATTTTTTAAATTCTCAACATCTTCTCGATAAAGCTCACGATATTTTGGAGTTAATAAATCCAACCTTGGATTACCGACAACATGACACTTATTAATTAAATCAGGATGATATTTTGCGATCACTTCTTTTTGATATTCTCCCCAACAATATTCTTGGGTAACAAGTTCTAACATATCTTTTCTCATTCTGTCTATGATATATAATTTTTCATTAAATATTAAACCTTCCTCGTCTAGTTCTACTACTTTATGGTTATTTTTTATAGCTTGAGTGATAATTCTTTCTCTAAATCCATGGGGACCACCTTTTGAAAAAAATATCCCTTTTGGATACTTTTCACTAGCTTTTTCTACCATCACATGGTCCCCGATAATGACATGATAATCACTCTTTACAGCATAATAAGCTAATAAAAGTTTTGCATCCATTTCTCTTACTTTTACTTCTACAGGAAGGTACAACCATCTATAATTCTTTTTCATAAATTTTCGCCTCTCATGAATTTTTTTCTTCTAATATCTTTAAAATTTGCTCAAATTCATTTTTTGATTGTTGAATGATTTCATCTATTGCATGAACAATATTTTCATCCATTTCCACATTTGAAAAACGTATCTCTTTTAATAGTAAATAATATATAATTAACTGCATGGTATGTTGATCTAAAAATATTAAATTATAAAAATCACTTTTTCTATCCTGTTGATCTACTAAAGATTTATAATAATACTTTAATTTTTCTTGAATCGTTTGATGAAACAGCTCTTCTATTCCATCATTTTTTTTCGTCATGATTCCACTTCCTTCTTTTCTGGTATTATTCCATTTATATGAATTTGATTTAATGATCGTATACCCTCAGATATTTCTTCTCCATAAACAAAGCCATCTATAAATGCTGAATATGCCCCTTTTGGAACCCACTTCACTTGAAAATTTGCAAACGATAAAGATTCTGATGGCTTCAACACAAATTTTTGAACCGGCTTCAACCAATACTCATTTTGATCAGAATCTTCATTGATTCGTTCCCAAAAACTAGAAAGCCTTAAAGATTGTTTACTATTTTGGTGAACATATTTTCCCGAAAATTCAAAGTACGACTCTGTCTTCATTTTGATGCATATGTGCAGATTATTCAGAGGTTGATTACCTATATTTTGTATGTGAAAAGAACCGAGGATATAATTGGACTGTGAAATATCATGATTCATTTGTAGAGAATATGTAAAATAGCTGATGATTAGAGGATTAGTTGCAGAATTAATATTTTGTACCATAAATTTAATTCTTTCTAAGTAATCTTGATTCATTTGCTTCCATTCTTGTAGTTTCTTCTGAATTTCCATACATCATCACCTCCAAAAAAGATGAGAGAGGGGAATCCCCCTCTCAGTAATTGTATGATAAAAATTATCCGTTATTCCCTCCACCATTTCTGTTGGCTGCCGCAGTAGTTGGGAAAACTACAGGACATTGTAATGGAATTGTAGGTGTTGGGCATGGTGGGAATGGTAAAATGTCTCTTGGTTGACAGAACTCTGCAGTAATTTCAAGTGTTACCGGGTATGTTGACTGGATGCTTTGGCAGAGACGAACAGTTACAGTTACATCTAATTCATCTACTTCTGTTGTTGTTCCTGGATCACAGCTTGCTGTACATACAAAGCAATCTAAGTCTGTGTAAGAAACATTAATATTTGTTCCCTCTGGAGCACAAAGAATTACTTGTTCACAGCGAGTAAATTCAGCACTTCCTACTTCAACTGTTGCTCCTCCAAGTGCAGGTACTAAATCTACAAAGATTGTTACAACAAAGTTTTTGCGAATCGTTACAATTTGTAATGTAACCTCTTCACCATTCACTACAAAATCTTGATCTACTCTGCTTACAATTTCTATTGGGTTAACTTCTGCTGGGGCAACTGTACAAGTTACAGAGTTAATATCAATATCACTACATTCTAGCTGAACACCGGTAACAGGATTTACAGGCAAATCTAGATTGTTTAGTGTTAAATCAAAAGTTGCCTCATTAACAATCCAGTCATAAACCTTGTCTGTGTTAATACAGAGTACTTCCTGCCCTCCTGAAATTTTATCGATATTCATTAAAGCACCTCCAATAATAATTAATTTCCCTATAACTTATGACATTGCACTAAGAAACGTTTTAGGCTTAGTGCGGAAATATCATGATATTTACATAAATAGTCGAATATCATGATATTAAAAATAAAAGTGAAAATTAGGGCAAATCATTATAAAAATCAATAGTTGGATGCTTGCTGAAATTACAATTTTGACGATTGTCACAAAAATTGTATTGTTACAATATTATATTAATGTCCTGAATAAGGGTGAATGAAAATGAACCGTTTTCAGTTATACAACAAGGAAGAAATTGAAAATCTTAAACGTGAAATAGAGATTTATAAAAGTGTCGTCCGAACTATGAAGGACAAAGATGTAGATTATTTTTTAAAAGTGGAAAGCGAAAATTATGAACTAAAATTAAAGCTTTCAAAACTCAAAGGGGAAATGGAAGTTATGGAAAAGAGAATAAATGAAATGGGAAAAGTTGAGGAGTTATTTAATGAGCAACTTGAAAAAATTAATACTTCGATAAACCAATTGAAATCAGAGATCAATGATATAAAATCAATGGTTGGTAAAACTAATATCGAAGAAATCGTTAAAAAACTTAATCAAGCCATTGAAAAGATGTCTGAAAACATTTCAACAAACCAACATGAAAAACCAGCACGTAAAGAAGTTGTTGATGAATCCATTCAACGTTCATATACTAGAGCAAAATCTTCAGATTATAGTAGAATTCAAGAAATAATGAAAAATATTCAATATAGTAATCAATTAATAAATAATCAAAATCCAAAACAAAATATACCTTCTTTTTCAAATAATCAAGCTATCAAAACATTTTCAAATTCAAACTTTGTAACTCAACAAAATTCAATGAAAAATTTTAATTTCCCGGTAAACAAAAATATTATAAAAACATTAACAACTTATAAAACAAAGAAACGAAAAAATTCAAAGGAAGAAGAATCAGAAAAAAGTCATCACATAAAAAATATTAATCGTCCCTTAGATGAAAAAGAAAAGGCAGATCAAAAGTATAACAAAACGGATTCATTTTCTAATAAAGAATCATCTCCATCTATCTCAAATATTTCTGATACATCTTCAAGAGAACTATATGATGAACGAAAGGAAAATAATCCATTCGAAGAAGAGAAGAATCATAGCGCTATTTCCCAATTAGAATCTGAAAGTGCACCATTAGTGGAAACGAAACAGAACCAAGCGTCAGTTCAATTGCCAAAAGAAGAGCATTCATTTAATAATGAATATTCCCATGATCTTCCATTAGACAAAAATACATCAAAATTCATTAAAACATTAGAATTGGCTAAATTACTTTGGAAGAAGGGGGAATAATTGAAGGATGAGAAAATTTCACTACAAAAACCCATTATAATTTCTAAAACAGTATACAATCAGTTAATAGAAGAAGGAAGACAACATCTTCCATACGAAGCATGTGGGTTTATTTGCGGTTGTAATCATGTAGTCCATTCATACTTTCCACTAAAAAGTGAAATCCAATCAACTAACAGGTTTCTTGTTGGAAAAGAGTCAATAGAAAAGGCTGTTAAATCCATCCAAAAAAGAAATGAAAAAATATTAGCTATTTATCATACTCATCCGACAACATCCCCTATCCCTTCGAGAATAGATTTACTCCATCATCCAAAAGAAGAAAAGTTAGATATGGTAATTATTTCTTATAAGTATGAGCAACCAGTATTAAAATGGTACAAAATAATGAATCAAAATTATAAAGAATGTTTATATGAAATTATGATTGATTAAATAATTGGAAAGACTATTCATAATTTGTTAAAGCACCTTTAATATTATGGTGTTTTATTTTTATTTGGATATTGCACTTCACAACGATATATCGGATTCCCTTTCTTAGAAAATTTTTCTTCATATTCGGTCATAATATTATCTTCAAAATCACTTTGATGTAAGTCTAAACTAACAAAATTAAGGGTTAACCCGTATTGAGAAAAACTTACTAAAGAATACTCAAAAAGCCCTCGATTATCCGTTTTAAAATGAATTTCTCCTCCATCAATCAAAATATTTTCATAAATGTTTAAAAATGATTGATAAGTGAGTCTTCTCTTCGTGTGTCGTTTTTTTGGCCATGGGTCAGAAAAGTTCAAATAAATTCGTGATACTTCGTTTTTATCAAAATAATTTTCTAAATCTTTGGCATTAATATTTAATAACTTAACATTTGGCAACTCTGCCTCGATCAGCCGATCTAATGCAGAGACAATAACACTTTCCTGAAGCTCGATACCAATAAAATTAATGTTTGGATATTTTTTAGCCATCCCGATAATAAATTGTCCTTTACCCGTTCCTACTTCTATATGTAAAGGATGATTATTGTTAAAAATTTCATTCCATTTTCCTTTAAATTGTTCTGGATTGCTTATGACATACTGGGGATATTGACTAATTTTTTCTTTTGCCCAAGGTTTATTTCTAAGTCTCATGTCCACACCTCAAAAAACATATTAATTTTAACTATCCATATGTTAGTGGAAACTCTCGAACAATTCAACTTTTTTTGTATAAATAAAAAAAGGAATTCACATGATATGTATGAATTCCTTTACGAATCTTTTATGAGGTGACATCTATGCCAATCGATTATAACGATCAAATTCATTTATTAAAAGATATTTTACAAAATCAACAAGAAGATTGTTGCGGGTCTGTAGCTGAATGTGAGCAACTTGAACGGTTAGTCAAATCCTTAATGGCTAATGCAAATCTCGATCAACAAGCAAGAGCAGTTCTCCAAGAAGTTTATGAGTACAGTCAAAAAGGAAAATATTCAAGCGATCTTGATTTACATATTGAGAGTAACCGCCAAGAATTGAGCAATTGGGTAAATGAAATTGGAAAATTTTCATAATTTATGAATGGCATAATTTTTTAAGGAATTGCAACCATCGATTCATATCGTCACAATGCTTACGATCTTTATACCATTGGACTAATGAAATAGTTTGTAATAAAACATACCATTTCATTCGTTTTTCTAGAGATGGATTCATCTCAATACCATAATGACCTAACCACTCCATCCATCTGTCTTTCGGGATATACCAATGCAAAACGAGTCCAATATCGAACGCACGATCACCAATCATTGCATTATCCCAATCTATTAAATATAGCTCATTATCATCAGACAGTATAAAATTATTATGATTAACATCAGTATGGCATACAACCCAATCATCACTATAAATGTCATGGACATCGCGTTCCAAAATCGCGACGGTTTTTTTTATAATAGGGTTTTTACGGAGATCATCATCTATTTTGTTTTTTAATTCATTCAACATATTTTCTGGTAATATAGGTGATTTTCCTAATCTCCGGAGCATAGATAATAAAGGTTTTGATTGGTGGATTTTATTTAATAGTTTGGCCACTTGAGAATGAATCATGTCGCCCGGTTTTAAATCTCTTCCCTTTAACCATTGTTGGGCAGTAATGACATCTCCATTTTCCAATCTCTTTGTCCAATATAGCTTAGGAACAATCCCTTCTGCTGAAAGCACAGCTAAGAAAGGTGAAGAATTTCTCTTTAAAAAAAGAGTCGTGTCTTCATGCCTAGCCAAAAATGCTTCTCCTGTTGCACCCCCTGCGGGTGTAATATCCCATTCCAACCCTAATATATGTTCCAACTTTTTCACCTTCAACTACTCAAGGTTATTGACCTAAAAGTCGATTGATATATCAAAAACAAAAAAGACAGCTATTGGAAAATAGGTGACACAATAGCTATCTTTTAAAAATTTTATCCTTTTTTCTTACAATTCGTCAAGTAGTCTTTTCTAAATCTTATGATCGGTAATTAATTTTTGCCTTGATTCCATTATGTTTACTTTTATTGGGGCAAATCCGATATTTTCTCCATCCGCATGGATAGGAGTGGAGTGGTCTATTTTAATATTTATTGTTTTTCCAATTTTATGATCGACCCCTTTTATTTTAAGATGGGAGCCATTAAATACCGTTAAAAACAACAATAAGATTTTCAACCGAGAAATATCATGAACAACAATGATATTTAATTTGCCATCAAAAGGTGATGCTTGAGGTGCTATTTTCATTCCCCCGCCAAAATAGCTTTGATTACAAATAGTTACAAACCATGCGTTTTTATAACGATAAATACATTCATCGATTTCAACGATCAAATCTCTTCGTTTATATGTAAATAGTTGTTTTAAAAAAATTAACACATATACTAGTTTTCCTAAATAAATTTTGTTAAAAAACGCTTTTAACTTTGATTGATTTACGGCGATTGCTACAGCCGCATCTAATCCACATCCTAAATTATTTATGAAATAGCCGCTTTTTTCTCCATTCATATAATGCCCGACATCAAATGAATGATGATAGTCGGTTAATTTTTTTAATATGCATTTGGCAGCATTAATTGGATTTTTAGGAATTTTAAATCCTCTATAAAAATCATTTCCTGATCCTGCCCGGATGTATCCAACAATCGAGTGAGGGAAATTGGCCGATCCATTAATCACTTCATGAATAGTTCCATCTCCACCAACAGCTATGATCACACATGGATGCTCGTTTTCATGAAGAATAGACTTTGTTATTTTCGTGCCGTCTCCTTTTCGTTCTGTAAAATAAGTTTGAAACGATACTCCTTTTTTACGTAAGTAATCGTCTACCTTCTTCCATATATGAATACTTTTCCCGCCTCTAGCTACAGGATTCACAATAAAATAGAGATTCATAGATTCTTCTCGCTTTCATTAAGCAGTTCATTAATCAAATCTTTTTATGGAATTTGTATCACAATATTGTAATAAAACTTGCGCCGCCTTTAATTGTAAATGTTTAATAGGCGATTTAAATGTGCGCTTTTGTTGAAACCATTGATCATAATTTCTTTTATCTATTACTCTTAAATTATATGAAATATGTGGAAAATCAATATATCCATTTCTTGAAAGCAAAACTTTTTCCATCGGCAAATCAATTTCATGGAGTTTAATCAATTGTTCTACAATTTTTCCGGTCCTATTTAAAGATATAACTGGGTTCACAATCTTTTTATCCTCACCCTTAAAACGTCTCGTCCAGAAACGATCATCACTCCCGATAAAAACAGCATCTGTTTCATCTTCGAGAAATGATAAACAAATGATACCCGTTGGTGTTATGATAATATGGTCCATTTCAACAGGAGCTTTTTTCAATAAAAATACAGGTTTAAACATGATTAAAAAAGTATCTGGGAAACGTTGTAAGAAATATTTTAAATTTTCATTTCTTCGATAGTTAGGATCTACAATCGATCGCTCAATGAGGGTCGAACTCGCCCAAATCATTTGGTACTCAAAAATTTTATTTAAAAATTGTTTTTTTAAATCATCCAGCGTTGATGGTTTATGTAAACTCAATATATCAGAAATAATGGTATGCTCGTCATCTTTTACTTCGACCATCGTTTCACTATTTTCTTCTGCTTGTTTCTTACGGAAAATCTTTTTAACTTTGTGTATAAATCCATTTTTATTTTCTTCTTCAAACGTTTCTTCGTCTTCGTTTACAACATTCCATCCCGTATCCCAATAATATTTTAATAAGTCCCATTGTTGTTTTTTTAATCGAACAAACCGAGATGGATATTTGTAAATGTCCTGTTCATATCTAGATATATAATCTTGAATTTTTATTAATTGCCCCAATCGGATCCTCTCCTAATAAAACAACTCTTTACAATTGTAATTGAATCTTTTCGATTTCCTCATATTTCGGTGTTTGGTGCAAATTCGTTTGATATAAAACAATTTCAGATACAATAAAAGTTCTCCAACTTTCCGTTTCTTCTGCTAGTGACCGAATGTTGGAAAGCTTAAAAGGTTCTACTCCTTTAAATTTCCTTGCAACGGTAATGTGTGGGCGAAAAGGCTTTTGATCTAATTGAAAACCCGCCTTCATACAAAAGTCAAATACTGTATTTTGAATTTCATAAAGTTGTTGACTATCATAAACACCCGCCCAAAAAATTCTAGGATTGTTAGGTTTTCCAAACGTACCAAAATGACTAATGGTTAATGGAAATCCACTCGTTTTTATTAAAGAATATCGAATTTCATCGGTCAACTTATATAAATCATTTTTTTGGGCATAACCTAAAAAGGCAAGTGTTATATGAAAATCTAAGGGGTGAACCCATTTTTCAAATAATGACCGATCAATATTCTCTTCTATCCATTGATTTAAATATTTTTTATTATATTCAGGAATTTTTACAGCATAGAAATAATGTTTTTTATTTTCCATTATATTTTATACCTTCCTTTATATTATCAAAAGATTAAAAAAGATTTCATAAAAACAAGCGTGTATATGGATGAAAGGAACATATCCATTGTCGATATGTTCCTTTCTTCTTATTATGAAAGTGTTCCACATTCCTTTTCAATTTCTTTCAAGAATAATGATTGTATCGTTTTTGTTACTTCACCCGGTTTTTCATCATTATATATCTTTTTATCAATGGCAATGACCGGTGTAACCTCACTTGTTGTACTTGTAATAAACACTTCGTCTGCTTCTAATAATTGATACTTTGTAAATGTTTCTTCCACAAAAGGAATATCATGATTGTTGCAAATTTCAATTATTTTCCTTCTTGTTATACCATTAAGTATAAATTGATTGGCTGGGTGGGTTTTCACAACTCCATCTTTGATGATAAATACATTGGAAGAGCTACCTTCCGTTACAATATCTCCTCTATGAAATATAGCTTCATAACAGCCATTCTCTGCAGCTTTTTGTTTTGCTAATACATTCCCTAGCAGATTGACACTTTTTATATCGCAACGTAACCATCGAATATCTTCTGTTAATAAACATTTAGCGCCATTCATTAATGTTTGTTCAGGTCGAATTAATTTTGATGTGTATGCTACAACTGTCAATGGAATATCGCCAGTTGGAAACGCATGGGAACGAAGAGATGTTCCACGAGAAATTTGAATATAAACAATTCCATCCTGCAATTGGTTCATCTTTATTAATTCTTCCATTTGTGCAAGTAGATGAGTATGATTTTCCTTATAATTTATATGTAATTTATTTGCACTTTCAAATAGCCTTTCAATATGTTCATGAGCCCCAAACATTTTTCCGTTATATACACGAATTACTTCGTAAACTCCATCCCCAAATTGGAATCCGCGGTCTTCAATATCAATTTTTCCTTCTTCTCTCGGTATAAAATGTCCATTCATATATATCATAGAATCCCTCTCCCTTATTCACTTTTTGCCAATTCATAAATGGCTTCTGCATATATGGCAGTTGCTTTTAATAAATCTTCAATTTCGATATACTCATCTTTTTGATGAGCTACATCTGGCTTTCCTGGAAATAATGCACCAAATGCGACTCCTTGTTTTAAAGATCGTGCATATGTACCTCCACCGATGGATAATAGTTTTCCTTTTTCGCAAGTTTGTTTCTCGTAAACACGTTTTAATATTTGAATCATTTCATTTTGTCCATCTACATAGTGAGGTTTGGAATTGGATAATATCTTCACTTGAAATTGATTACTTTCCTCTAAATGTTGTAAATGTTCCATTTTTTCGTCAAATGGGAACGTCACCGGATATCTCATATTTATTCCAATAATTCCTTTATCCTTATCAAACGAAAATATACCACTATTTATCGTTAAATCTCCTGTCATTTCATCTGAATAATTGATTCCTAAATAATTTCCTCTTGTATCTTTAAATAAATATTTACGGATAAAAGAAAAATATCTTTTTGCATGCTGATTCAATGGAAACTGTGATAAAAATGATGCTAAATAAAGACCAGCATTTTTCCCTTCTTCTGGTTCCATCGCATGGGCAGAAATCCCTTTCATCGTTAAAGTTATTTCTCCATTTTCTTTAAAGTAATTTCCTACCACATTATGTTCCTTACAGAACGACTCAAACTCTAGTAAAAAGTCATTCTCATTCTTCTCAATCTGCACTCTAGCTTCAGCAAAATCAGGGACCATATTATATCTTCTTCCTGATTCGAACGAATGAATTTGTAAAACATCATTGGAAGTTTTTTCTTCAATGACAGATGAAAATTGGATATCAAAATTACATATTCCTTTTTCTGCATTAATAATTGGGAAATCAGCATCAGGAGCAAAACCAAACGTCGGCATTTCTTCTTCCTTAAAGTAATGTTCTACACATCTCCAGTTACTTTCTTCATCTGTTCCAATAATCATTCTTACACGCTTTTTTAAAGGTAATTTTAATTCTTTTATTATTTTCATGGCGTAATAGGCGGCAATTGTTGGGCCTTTATCATCGATTGCCCCTCTTCCATAAATTTTCCCTTCCACGATCTCTCCACCAAATGGATCCAACGACCATCCGTCTCCTTCAGGTACAACATCCACATGACATAAAATACCGATTAAATCTTCTCCTCCTCCTAATTCAATATGCCCGGCTAGATTCCCAACATTTTTTGTAACAAATCCATCTTTATCACCAAGCTTGAGCATATATTGTAAGGCTTCTTTAATTCCTTTCCCTAAAGGAGCGTCTTCCGTAGCCTCTTGTTCATTTAAAACACTTTTAATTTTAATTAACTGTTTTGTATCTTCAATGATTTTATTTTTTCGTTTATGTACTTCTTCTAACCATTTTATTTCCATCATTATTCCCTCTCCTATTTTTTTGACGTATTGTCAAAAGTTTCTAAGTAAAAACTTACATTTTTATTGATTTAATGCTATTTAAGACAAAAAAACTTGCCAC
>NZ_JBYLHW010000031.1:0-29797 GCF_057747715.1 Bacillus sp. JST-5
ATCCCGAAGCAATGATTCACTCAGATCAAGGATTCCATTATACGCACCCAGAATACCAAAAACGAGTTAAACAATTAAGGCTAATTCAATCGATGTCACGTAAAGGGAATTGCCTAGATAATGCCCCAATGGAATCATTCTTCGGTCATTTAAAGGATGAAATAGAATACAGGTCAGCTAGTAGCTTAGAGGAATTGAAACATATTGTAGAGAATTACATTGAACACTATAATACCAGCAGAAAACAATGGAATTTAAATAAGATGACTCCGGCAGAATACCGTAGTCATCTTATCGCTGCATAGATCGCAGTATCCCTTTTTTAAAAATTGTTTACTTTATAGGGCGCAGTTCATTATTAACACCCCTTTTTTTATACAATAAATGTAACACCCAAAATGCTGCTTTTACACTATTTTTATAAATGGGAAACCAAAGGTCATCCTCTTTGAAAAATTCGAACAATTAAAGAAGTTACAACAATGGTAACAACTGCAGGTAGTAACCACCCTAACCCTTTTGTATAGAGAGGAAGATATGACTCGTAGAAATCGATAACTGGAACTATCCATGGAAAATATTCAATTTCCAGTGAATTACATAATGCTTTTATTCCATCAAATATGCTAACAAAAAATGTTATTACTATAGTGGACATATACACAAATTTTGCATGTCCAAATAATGGAGATAAAAATGTTAATATAATGAGTACAATAGCCAACGGATATAAAAACAATAATACTGGTATAGAGTATGAGATAATATTTGACAGTCCAAAGTTGGCGATGACAAAAGAAAAACCGGTAAAAATAATTACAAACCATTTGTAACTAACAGAAGGAAAAAGAGTATGGAAATATTCTGAATTAGCTACAATTAATCCAATGGCGGTTGTTAAACAAGCCAATATTATAACAGCTGCAAGTAAAATAGATCCAATCGTTCCAAAATAATGGTTTGCAGCCCCGCTGAGAACGGGTCCTCCGTTTGCAAAAATACCTAGTGATTGAACACTTGTTGCACCCAAATAGGCAATGCCAATATAAATGGCAGCTAGTAAAACGATAGCTAATGTCCCGGAAATCACAGATGTTTTTAATATTTCTTTTTTTGAAGTAATTCCAAGCCCTTTAATGACATTAATGACAATAATTCCAAACACTAAAGAAGCAAGGGCGTCCATCGTGTTATATCCTTCAAGAAACCCTGTCAAAAATGAATTATTTACATAACCATCTGTAGGATCTTGGATACTTCCCATAGGATTGAGAAAAGCTGCTGAAAGCAAAATGATAAGAAGTATAACAAGACCAGGGGCCAACAATTTTCCAACATTATCGACAATTTTCGCGGGTTTTAGCGAAAAAAATAAAGCGATTAAGAAAAATATGAGTGTATATACCAATAAACCTAATTGCTGGTTATTTTCAGGTATGAATGGAGAAATCCCTACTTCAAATGCCACAGTACCGGTACGTGGGGCAGCGAAGAATGGTCCAATGGTTAAATAAAGCAATGATGTAAAAAAGATTCCATAAATCGGATGCACTCTCGATGCAAGTTCCTGCAAGTTGTTGCTACCAGAGAAGCTCATAGCCATAATACCTAACAAAGGTAATCCAACTCCAGTGATTAAAAATCCTCCAATGGCTGGAATTATATTTGTACCAGCGAATTGACCTAATTGTGCAGGGAAAATTAAATTACCTGCTCCAAAAAATAGTGCAAATAACATGACTCCTATAAAAAAATATGATGAAATGGAAAGTCTCCCCGTCAATGTATAAACCTCCTAGTTGTATCGATAATGATGTTTTCAGTATTATTTAAAGAATAATACGACTATTATAGAAAAACAATATATTTATAAATATTCAAAAAAGTCAGACCATTAATGTATACCCTTACAAATTTATTATTGTAATGATATTTGTATATAAAATCAACACGTATTGCATAATAAATAAAAAAAAGTAAGGGGATATAAAATGGGAAATGAACATCAACAGTTAAAAATGACATCTGTAGAAATAAGTAAACTTTGGGCTACATATATGGGAAACTCCATGTCTATTCAAATTCTTGAATATTTTTTAAAGCATGTAGAAGATCAAGAAATAAGGGATATTGTTAATCAAGCATTGGAAATTTGTAAGGAGATTATTACCTCAATTACTAATATTTTTAATGAAGAAAATTTTCCTGTGCCTAATGGATTCACTGAAGGCGATGTAAATAAAAATGCACCAAGACTTTTCCACGACGAATTTTATTTGCATTATTTAAAATATACTTGCAAAGCAGGGATGAGCTTGTATTCTTTAGCGATCCCATTAATGACTCGATCTGATATTAGAGAATTATTTATTCACACACTAACAAAGACTATAGGTTTAATAACGAATGTTATTAACGCAATGCTTGATAAAGGTTTCTTAATAAAACCACCTACCATCCCATATCCAGATAGAATAGAATTTATACATAATGCAAGAGTACTTGAACGGATTTTTTGGAAATCGTCCACTTCAAGGGCTAGAAATTACACACTTATATGACAATATAGAAAATAATGTAGCAAGTAAAGCTTTGCTTGTTGGATTTAGCCAAGTGGTAAAAGATGAAAAGATAAAAAAATATTTTATCAGAGGGAGAGATATAACTGCTCGTCATATTGAATCAAGTTCAAAAATGTTACGTAAAGAAAACTTACCTGCACCTAATTTGTTAGATCATTTAGTAACAACATCCAATGAACCACCTTTTTCAGATAAATTAATGTTATTTCATAAAATAGATATGTTTTCTATGAAGATTCGAATGTATGGAAATGCTTCATCATTAAGCTCAAGACGAGATTTAGGTGCGATGTATGCGAAAAATTTAATGGACATAAGTTTATTTGTAGAAGATGGAGCGAATCTAATGATTGATTATGGATGGATGGAACAACCTCCACAAGCAGCTAATAGAGATATGCTATCTAAATAGCTTATTTTAATTGGCAGTTATGATGGAATCATCTACCTGCCTTTTTTTGTGGAACATTTATACAAAAATGGGTAATAATTTTATATATAATAGGAAGAAAGTGGGTTTAAATAGATTAACGTTTGATAATTAGGGGAGTAAAAATGAAGAGAATTAGAGACTATGGAATTCAAATAGGAACATTAGAAATTGGTCCGAAAAATCTAATTACGGATGTACAAGGGGTAACTGTTGGACATGTAACACTCAATCAAGGTGATATGAAAACAGGGGTTACGGCAATCATCCCTCACCAAGGAAATCTTTTTAAAGAAAAAGTAATGGCCGCAAGTTATGTTATTAATGGTTTTGGAAAATCTATTGGAACAGTGCAAATAGATGAGATGGGTACCATTGAAACACCTATTATATTAACAAATACTTTGAGTGTGGGGGTATGCTCTCATGCACTTATTCAATACATGCTTAATCAAAATGAAGAAATAGGAAGAACCACTGGTACCATTAACCCTGTTGTTTGTGAGTGTAATGACATGTTATTAAATGATATTAGGGCTGGTTACGTAAAGGAAGACCACGTCTTCCAAGCCATTCAACGCTCTAATGTCTTATTTGAAGAAGGAGCTGTTGGAGCAGGGACAGGTATGGTTTGTTTTGGATTAAAAGGAGGAATAGGAAGCTCTTCTAGAATTGTTGAGACTTCTTATGGTAAGTATACGATTGGTGTTTTAGTTCTATCCAATTTTGGACAGATGGAACATTTTCGATTGAATGGTATTCCGGTTGGACAACAGCTTTGTAAAATAGTTCAATCACCAATAAGAAATGAAGAAGATAAGGGATCGATTATTATAGTTGTCGCAACAGATTTACCACTAACTGAACGACAATTAAAACGTATCATTAAACGTACTTCTGTGGGATTGGCAAGAACTGGATCATATTTTGGAAATGAAAGTGGAGATATTGTCATTGGTTTTTCAACAGCTAATAAAATCCCTCACTTTCCAACAGGTGAACTTAGTTATATTACTTCTATACATGAAGCGGAAATTAATCAAGCATTTATTGCAGTTGCAGATGCTACAGAGGAAGCAATTCTAAACTCTTTGATAACATCCGAAACTACGATAGGTAGAAACGGTCATACCGCTTATTCATTAAAAGAATATATAGAACATTTAACGAACATATAAAAATCCCTGCACACTTGGCACAGGGATTTTTCTACATACTTTTTGTTGTTTCTTTTACAGGTTCAGCGAAGTTTAATTTTCTCGTTTTTAATAGAAATAATAAAGTCATGGTAATGGTTAACAACCCGTAAAGGAGACTCATATATTGCAATCCAATAGCATCAAGTAAAAATCCTGTGAGTAAAAGAACAACTTGGAAAACAAAACGATCTAACATATTTCTAAATGAAAAAAATCTTCCGTGAAATTCTTTCGGAATTTTTGTTTGAAAAATAGTTGCTGCTGTCGGAAAAAAGCATCCTACGGAGAAACCAAAAATAGCAAATGCAGCAATAGATAAAATGGCTACATCGGCAAAATAGAGAACGATTTGAGATATTCCGATTACAAAGGAAAACGTAAATAATATCACATATGGTCTTCGATTTTGACTGATATATTTAACCAAAAATGCACCAATCATAAAAGAAATTCCTTCTGCTGCATATATCCACCCTTTTATTGAAGAACTGTCTTGGATTTCACTAATATTTATGACCAATAAATTAAATCCACCAAGAAATAAAAGAGGAACTAATGTTAATATCAATGTCATAAAAACAATTGGAATGGTTTTTATGATTGGAAACACATCTTTAAACTTAGATTTTACGACTAAAGGTTTTTTTGTATCAATTTCTGGTTTTGGCTGGGATTCTTCTATTTTTAAAAATAGAGTTAGAATAAAAAGTAATAAATATGCAACAATGGAACCAATGTAAAGCATATGTAATGAAACGATGACAATTAATATTCCTCCAAGTGCAGTACCAAGGATTCGTGAAATAGTTGATACATTCATATGTACCCCATTCATTTGTAGTAAATCTTTTTCCTCAACAACAAGAGGAATTGCTGCTTGGAGGGCAGGGAAATAGAAAGCGGCTGATGATTGTAAACAGATTAAGAAAACAACCATCCACCAAACAGAACCTGTCTCTAATGCAATGAGCATAAATATGACACTAGCGGCTCTTGCCAACCCGCTAAAAAGCATAACGGATTTTTTATTATATTTATCAATGATTTGTCCTGCTAATGGACCGAGGGCTAATCCGGCTAGTAAACCAGAAGCAAGAATAAGAGATTTGAGAAAATCAGAAGGAACTTTTTCCTGCATAAATTCTAAGTTTCCAATAATTCCAAGCCAAAGTCCGAATCCTGCAATTAGTTCTCCTGTTAAGAGAATCCAAACATTTTTATTGCGCCACATATATTTATTCCTCACAATCCCTGTTACTAAGTTCTTTTGAATCATTTCATATAAGAATAATATTCGGTTTTCGAAATTTTAGCAATTGAAAATTTTTTATATTTACGTAAAGTAATTTATTTATTAAAATTGTTCATTTCCATCTAGTCATTTTTAAGACTTTTGATTGCTGTTTGTAATAAGTTTTTACTTGAGGTTTTGTGGTGACTTTCCTCTAGTGGAACAAATGAATGTGACGAATTTGCTGAATAAAAAAAACCTGTCCACAGTTTTGAGAGTTGTGGACAGGTTTTAAGGTTGTACATATTTTTTATATTATTAATGATTGTTATTTTGATGGGATACCTTTTTATCTTTTTCAAACAGTGTGATAAGCCCTGGTAATAGAACTCCGCGAATTAAGAACGTATCAAGTAGAATACCGACAGCTACGATAAATCCAAACACAAATAATAATTCGATTGGTTGGGTCATTAATACTGCGAATGTTGCCGCTAAAATGATTCCTGCAGAAGAAATCACTCCACCGGTGCTGGCCACTGCAATTTCGATTGCTTTTTTAGTTGAATGAGTTTTACGTTCTTCTAAGAATCTTGAGATTAACATAATATTGTAATCAATACCTAATGCGACAAGGAAAACGAATGAATAAAGAGGTACTCTGTCGCTGATAGTATCGATATCAAAGAATAAATCTGTTAAGAATATTCCAAGTCCAAGGGCAGATAAGAAAGATATTAATATTGTGCCCATCATATAAATAGGCATTTTGATAGATTTTGTTAAGTAAATTAACATTCCGAATATTAAAATCGTTTCAAGGATTACAATTAATAATACATCACGTTGATTTACAGATCTTTCGTCTATGAGTTTCGCTGTTTCTCCGGCAAAATAAATGTTTCCGTCAATTTCAGCATTTTTAACAATTGAATCCGCATCTTGGATGATATCGTCTAATGCATTCATTACTTCCTCAGAATATGGGTTTTCATTAAATGTTAATTGTAATGATAGAACTTTTCCTTCTTGCTCTGCACCATTAAGACGTACACTTTCTACTAACGGTTGTTCTAATAGTTGTTTTTGTAATTCTTCTAGCTGCTTGTTAGTAATGGCATTATTAGATTCTACTAGAACCGTTGTCGGTGCCAAGTCTCCTTTAGAGAATTTTTCACCTAAAATTTCATAACCTTGCCTTGAAGGCATGTCTTTTGGAAAGGATTTCATGGTGTCGAATTCATATTTTACATTCAACACATTACTTGCAGATACAATTAGTAAAATTCCTACTAGAGCAACAGAAATGACAGGTTTTTTAACAACGAATTTCCCGATTTTACTCCAAATTGAATTTTCTTTAATTTTTGCATCCCCAACTTTAGGAACTGTTGGCCAGAATGATTTTCTTCCAAATAGAGTAAATAACGCAGGTACAAGTGTTACAGATGATATCATAATAATAACCATTGTCGTTGCGAATATCGGTGCAAAGTTGCGATAATCTCCAAACTCTGCGAAAAATAACACTAGCATCGCTGCTAAAACGGTTCCACCTGAGAAAAACACAGGTAAGCCTGTTCCTCTCATAGCCAATTTCATAGCTGTATACTTGTCTTCATGTTGTTTTAATTCTTCGCGAAATCTTGAAAAAACAAATAACGAATAGTCAATCACAGCAGCAAACAATAAAATGGTCATAATAGAAATGGTTTGATTGCTCATTACTAGTCCTGCTTTTCCCATTAATCCGAGTACTTGCATTACTACTTCATAAACAAACGCAGCAGCTAGTAATGGAATGAGTGCCAATAATGGAGAACGATAAATAATAATTAATAGTACAAGAATTAATCCAATGGTTGAAAAAAGTAAAACTAAGTCTGCACGTGAAAAGAGGTCAAGCGTATCAGCAGAAATACCTGCTGGACCTGTTACATAAAAGTCAAGATTGGATTGCTCGTTTACAATTTTTTCTATATCTTCTATAGAATTTTTTATTTCTTTATTTTCTAAAGAAGAATCAAAATTAACAGGTATAATAGCGGTTGATTGGTCTTCTGAAATAAATCCTTCAAATGCTTGAGGTGGTAATAACGCCAGGTTTACAACTTGCTCGAAACCTTTAACATTCTCTTTTTCAATTGTTGCAATTAAATCTATAATCTGTTGAAACTGTATTCCATTTTCGTCTTGAAAAACGAAAATAGCAGGAATCCCTTCGCTATCATCAAAATATTGATCAATCTTATTTTGGGCTATCACTGACTTTGCGTCTTCAGGAAGAGATTGTATGGTTGATACTTCATATTCTTTTGCCGAAGGGGCAAACATTGCAAGAAGGCAGGTGATTATGAACCAAACTCCTAATGTAACCCACATTCCTTTTTTTGTCGAAACACGATCGGTTATCGCATGTAATAAATTTTTCATCTGTATCTTCCCTCCTAATAAATAAAAATAATTACTGTGTAATATGAATAGTTACACTAATGTCACTTTAAACAAAAAAAATATAACTCCATAAACATCATTATGATAAATGGAGGGTTACATGTCAAATGATAAGTTTGTAAACATTCCGTTTCGAATAATTTCTTTAATATATTCCTTCCACTTTTCTTGAGGGATTTGATCATGATTTGGAATCGCAATTGTTTGAAAAATGAAGCCTAATATTAATGAATTAGGTATTGATTTTTTTAATATGTTTTCCTGCTTACCTTGCTGAACGAATTTGTCCAAATAAATATACATTTTCATGTGAAGATCGTCTAATTTTTGTTGTTTGCTCATAATTTTTTTACTTTTCTTTAATGAAACATTTCTTGTGAACTGAATGATGGAATGGATTTTTGTATCATTTAAAATTAAATCCATCAGATAATTAAATTTATCCTCAAAATTTTTAAATTCCTCAATTTTTTTAAGCTGGTCAAAAAATTTATTCATCTCAAATAACATATAGGAAGTAAATAAATCATCTTTGTTTTCAAAATATTTATAGATGGCGCCTCTTGAAATATTTAGTTTTTCTGCTAAGTCTCCAAAGGTAAAGCCATCATACCCATGTAGAATGAACAGTTCTTTTGTTGCTTCATATAATTCACTCGTGGAAAATTTCCTTTCTCTGGCCATATACTCACCTCTATATTTATTATAAATGAACAATTTATTAATTGTAACTGAAACAAATCTATAGTGAATTTCGTAATATAGATGAGGTGATTATTTATGTCTACAGGAACGATCGTGTTTATTATTACAATGGGCTTTTCATTATTGATTCATGGCGGGCTAACGTATTTAATTGTTAAGAAAAAAGATTATACTTTAATTTCGGGTTTTTCTAATCGCCCGAAAGAAGAGCAAGAAGAATTAATAAAAAATGGATTTCCACAAGCCCTTGGGAAATTGTTGCAAACTACATTCGTACTTTTGTTATTATCTTTTATTCTATATTTTCTTCCGATCCCGTATGGTTTTGAAATCGGCATGGGAATATTTATAGTTGTCTTACTCGTTGGAAGTATTTACATTCATAAATATGAAGTGGAAAAGAAAAAAAGAAGAGGATACTGGTTAGCAGGATTCTTCGCTGTTTTATTGGTTGGAATAGGCATATTGTTTTTTTATAGTTTGAAAGATGAGACGATAACGATCAATGACAGTCAAATAAAAATATCGGGTATATATGGAGTAGAATGGACATTAAGTGAAATAGAACAGGTACAACTTTTAGATGAGCTTCCAAAGGTTGATTTTAAATCAAATGGTTTTGCAGCTTTTGATAGATTAAAGGGATCGTTTCATTTAGAAGCTCCCTATGGTGAAGGAAAGCTGTTTATTTATAAAAATTATCCTCCCTATTTATATCTAGAAGGAAAAAATCAATATATTATTTTAAATCGAAAAAATTCGCAAGAAACAGAGACTTTATATCAACAATTGATAAAAAAACTAAAATTGATTGAATAGTGATACGAAGCATCAACATTCCCAAAAAGGAAGTTGATGTTTTTTCTTTTGGTCAAACTTGTAACCAAGTAACATAGTGACAATATTATTACAAAAATTTTTTTCATATTGACATATCCTATTTCATTCGATTATATTATAGATGCAATTGATAACGATTCTCATTCCCATTGATTGAGTTGGAGGGGATTCTTTGGTTCGCCTTTTTACAGAAGAATTAAACATAGGCTACGGTGAAAATTCTATAATAAAAAATATTTCCATACAAATTCCAGATCAACAAATTACAACAATTATTGGACCAAATGGTTGCGGAAAATCTACATTGTTAAAAGCAATGACTAGAATAATAAGTTACCAATCAGGTGCAGTTATTTTAGACGGAAAGAAAATAGCTGAAGAAAATACGCAAGATTTAGCCCGTAAACTTGCCATATTACCACAAAATCCTGATAGTGCTAAAGGATTAACTGTTGGGGAATTAGTTTCTTATGGTCGATTTCCATATCAAAACGGATTTGGAAGACTAACAAAAAGAGATTACGAAGTCATTGAATGGGCATTAGAAGTAACGGGAACAATTGATTATAAATATCGGAATGTCGATTCTTTATCGGGTGGCCAAAGACAAAGAGTTTGGATCGCCATGGCATTAGCACAAGAGACCGATATTATTTTTCTTGATGAGCCAACAACTTATTTGGACATGGCCCATCAGTTAGAAGTATTGGAGCTATTAAAGAAATTAAATATTGAACAAAATAGAACAATTATTATGGTGCTTCATGATATTAATCAAGCAGCAAGATTTTCAGATTTCATCATTGCCCTTAAGGATGGAAAAATTGTAAAAGCAGGTAGTAGTGAAGAGGTTGTACAACCTGATGTTTTGAGAGATGTTTTTCATATCGATGCATTGATAGGAAGAGATCCTAGAACAAATAAACCTATTTGCATAACTTATGATGTCTTGAAGGGAGAAAAAGAAAGTGAAGAAAAAATGGGCTATCAGCATCTTCTTAATACTGTCAATTATTCTTATTAATGGATGCAGCAGTCAAAATGCGAAAGATGATAAATCTGAGGAAAAAACTGATACAAGAATATACGAATCAGAAAATGGACCTGTGGAAGTTCCGAAAGATCCAAAAAGGGTTGTAGTATTATCCACTTTTGCTGGGAATGTTATGGCATTAGATGTTAACTTAGTTGGAGTAGATAGCTGGTCGAAAATGAATCCGCGTTTCGAGGAAAAGTTAAAAGATGTTGAGGAAGTATCTGAAGAAAATTTAGAAAAAATTATTGAACTGGAACCAGATTTGATTATAGGGTTATCAACTACAAAAAATATTGATAAGTTGAAAGAGATCGCACCGACAGTTACTTATACTTATGGAAAACTAGATTATCTATCTCAACATTTGGAAATAGGTAAACTGTTAAATAAAGAAAAAGAGGCTAAAGCTTGGATTGACGATTTTAAAAATAGAACGAAAAAAGCTGGAGAAGAGATTAAGGCAAAGATTGGCGAAGATTCAACAGTCTCTGTCATTGAAAATTTTGATAAACAATTATATGTATTTGGTGAAAACTGGGCTAGAGGAACAGAAATTTTATATCAAGAAATGCAGTTGAAAATGCCCGAAGCTGTAAAAGAAGCAGCATTAGAACCTGGTTATTATGCACTATCTGTAGAGGCTTTGCCTAAATTTGCGGGAGACTATATTATTTTTAGCAAAAATTCAGATGGTGACAACTCATTTATGGAAACAGAAACTTACAAAAATATCCCTGCTGTCAAAAATGGGCGTGTATTTGAGGCAAATGCAAAGGAATTTTATTTTAATGATCCGCTTTCATTGGAATATCAATTGGAATTCTTTATTGACAATTTTTTAGGAGAATAATGATATTTTAGGGGATCTCATTGAGTTCCCCTTATTATATTTTTTAAAAGTGGGGATAGTATATGAATCGTTTGAGAAATCGTTCCATTCCGTTTTCTCTTAAAATATTTAGTGCCATCATTCTTTTTTTGTTAACCTTTTTCTTTTCTTTAAAGGTAGGGGTGGCACAATTATCAGTAAAAGAGGTTTTTTTAGCATTATTTACAAACCATTCAAGCGAACAAATCCTAATTGTTCGAGAAATACGACTTCCTCGAGAGTTGGCAGCAATATTCGTAGGAGCAGCACTAGCAACATCCGGTGCCATTATGCAAGGGATGACTAGAAATCCTCTAGCTGACCCAGGAATATTTGGTTTGACTGCAGGGGCTAATGCCGCACTTGCAATAACAATTGCTTTTATACCTTCTTTAAATTATTTCGGTACAATGGTCAGCTGTATTATTGGCGCAACTTTAGGAGCATTTCTAGTTTTTGGGATTAGTGTGATGAAAAAAGGTGGCTTTTCTCCGTTTAAAATTGTATTAGCCGGGTCAGCGATATCTGCTTTTCTATTTGCAATCGCTGAAGGGGTAGCAATTTATTTTAAAATATCAAAAGATGTTTCAATGTGGACAGCAGGGGGAATGATTGGGACCACTTGGAAACAGCTGGTTGTCATCGTTCCTTTTATTATCATTGGATTGATTGTCTCCATGTTTTTTTCCCGTCATTTAACCATCTTAAGCTTAAATGAAGAGGTGGCAATCGGCTTAGGGCAAAAAATCATGCAAATTAAAGTGATATTATTTGTTGTTATTACAATTTTAACAGGTGCATCTGTAGCATTAGTGGGGAATTTAGCGTTTATTGGTTTGATGGTCCCTCATATTGTACGAGCTATAGTTGGAACGGATTATCGTTTTATATTACCAATGTGTACTATAGCAGGAGCAATGTTTATGCTTTTGGCTGATACTGTTGCCCGAACGATTAATGCACCGTTCGAAACGCCTGTGGCTGCGATTGTATCGATTATTGGATTGCCTTTTTTCCTTTTTATTGTCCATAAGGGAGGGAAGTCATTTACATGATTCCTAAAAATCTAATACATAAACAAAGACGAATTCTTCTATTACTAACTATTATTATTGCAACTACTTGTATAATCAGTCTAGGTTTAGGTTACTCCTCATTGTCATATGGAAGATTAATCCCAACATTACTAGGAGAAGGAACATTTAAAGAAGAATTCGTTTTGTACTCAATTAGACTTCCAAGAATGGTGATAACAATATTAGCAGGTATGGCTTTGGCGTTGTCTGGAGCTATTTTACAAAGCATTACTCGAAATAATTTAGCTGATCCTGGAATTTTAGGGATCAACTCTGGAGCAGGAGTTGCTGTTTCTTTATATTTCTTGTTTTTCCCTATTGAAGCTAACTCATTTATATACATGATCCCACTAATAGCCTTTTTGGGTGCAATATTGACTGCCATAATGATTTATATGCTGTCTTATAACAAAGTAATTGGGATGCAGCCGATACGTATGGTGCTAACAGGAGTTGGTTTTTCTTTAGCTTTTTCTGGATTAATGATTGTACTCATTTCATCGGCGGAGCAAACGAAAGTTGATTTTATAGCAAAGTGGATTGCCGGTAATATATGGGGAACGGATTGGCCGTTTGTTTTGGCGATATTACCATGGCTAGTAATATTAATACCTTTAACATTTTATCGAACTAAGCGTCTAGATTTAATGTCTTTATCTGAACCTGTTGCTATAGGAATAGGATTAAATATTAAGCGGGAACGAAAAATCATGCTGTTTGTATCAGTCGCATTAGCTGCTTCAGCTGTCTCTGTTACAGGGGGAATTTCGTTTATAGGTTTGTTGTCTCCGCATATTGCAAAAGCACTTGTTGGTCCTAGGAATCAATTGTTTATTCCTATTGCTATGTTGATGGGGGGCTGGCTTTTACTTCTAGCAGATACTATTGGAAGAAATATAGCAGATCCTAATGGAGTTCCGGCGGGAATTATTGTAGCATTGATTGGTGCCCCGTATTTTATTTATTTATTATTACGGGATGATTCATAAGTTGGAAAGATATTTGAGGTCGGCGAAATTTTAGCAAAAAAAATCCAATGAACTCACAAATATGAATAAATTTTAAATGGTAGGGAAAATTAAATTCGACATATATATATTTTTGGAGTTGATTGGATGAAATTAGCCCTTTCAATCTGTATAGGGGTAATCTTAATCATATTGTTTTTTGTAACACCTTCTAAACTAAATAGTATAGTCAATATATTTTTGTTTTTATGTTTAGAATTTCTCATTTCTACATTTTATTCATTGTTGTATATTAATTTGGGCATATGGAAAATATCTCAACAAGCAATTGATTATTTAACTTTTCAAACATATGAATTAATCATATTACCATTTTCTTTTTTAATATTCATTAACTATTTTCTTATGATGAAAAGTAACACAAAAAGAAGTGCTCTTATTTTATTTTTTCTATTCATGCTTTTAATGGCCGAACAGTTCTTTATTCATTTTGAAATCTTGAATCGTCAAAAAGGTATTCTACCTTCCGTAGTTGGATATACTTTGGTCTTTATTATTTCACTTTTACTAATAAAAATATTTCAACATTTATTACGTAAAGAAGGGATTTATTCCTAATGCCACTGCCAGTACAGTTTGATCAAAATGAATGGTTTGTAATCATTGCATTGATTATATCTTATTCTATTATCATTTATTTGCCAAAAAAAATACCATTCAGCATCTTTGTATTGATAAGTGTCTATGCCTTGGTAATTGCACGTATGTATGACCATATGATTGCATCACCGACAGTGGATTATTATGACATTATGGATACGACTAAATATGATTTATTTGATTTATTATTATATTTACTCTATCCTCCATTTGGATACCTATTTATTTATTTTTATGAAAGATGGGGCATTAAAGGATATTTAACCTTATTGTATATTCTTATATGGTCCTTATTAGGAATGGGGTTTGAATATTTAGCATCTTATTTTCAAGTTTTTCAATATAAAGGTTGGAAAATCTTTTATTCCTTTACTGTATATTTGTTTACCCAAAGTTTAACCTTAAGTTTATATCTTCTTGTTAAAAATATCTATAATAAAGTTAAACGACAATCGATGCAAAGAGTCCAAGAATAAATGTTAATTTCATCACTATTTTATCTTTTCCTTGAATCCGCCTGATCATAAGAATGTGGGGAGTCAATATAAAAAGGAAGGAGTGATTTATTCAGTCAGTAATCACTTCTTCCTTTTACTATAGTAAAATTAATGATTATTTTATCAATTCTTTATTTAAAGACTTTATCTGTTGGAATGCTTGATCAAGATCATTAAGAATATCTTGAATATCTTCAAGGCCTACGGACATTCGTAACATATTATCAGTTATTCCCATTAATTCTCTTGATTCTTCAGGGACGACTGAGTGTGTCATCGTCGCTGGATGTTGAATGAGGGTCTCTGCATCTCCTAAACTTACGGCAATTTTAATGAGTTTTAAATGATTCATAAATGCTTGTGCTGCTTGTTTACCTCCTTTAATAGTAAAAGAGATGAGACCTCCAGGTGAACGCATTTGTTTATTCATAATATGGTAGTATTCAGAGTTTTCGTCACCAGGATAATAAATCTTTTCTACTAGAGGTTGAGATTTTAAATAGTGAAAAACTTGTTTTGCATTTTCAACATGTCGATCCATTCTTACATGTAACGTTTTTAATCCTCTTAATAACAACCATGCGTCAAATGGAGAGATAATCCCACCGATGTCTTTTTGAGTTGACATTCGTATACTTTCGATTTCTTCTTTATTAGCACCTACAATTATACCTGCAATCACGTCTCCGTGGCCGCTAATATACTTTGTGGCGCTATGAATTACAAAATCGCACCCAATTTCTAAAGGATTTTGTAAATATGGTGAGGAGAATGTGTTATCTACTACAACTGGGATATTATATTTCTTCGCAACCTTTACAACAAGTTCAAGGTCAATCAGTTCCATTGTAGGATTGATTGGAGTTTCCACATAAATGCATGATGTATGCTCCGTTATTGTATTTTCAATTTCCTCTTCAGATTTCATTGAGATGAGTGAGTGAGTAATTCCGAACTTTTCTTCAATCATTTGTAATAGTCCGTAAGTACATCCGTATATACCACGGGAACAGATGATGTGATCACCGCTTTTTAGTAAATATAGAAGGAGGCTCGATACTGCTGCCATCCCTGATCCAAAAGCTAAAGCACCTTGTCCTTTCTCTAATTCAGTCATTTTTTCTTCTAAAATTCTTACAGTCGGATTACCAAGTCTTGAATAAATATATCCGGTTTCTTCTCCTGCAAATCTTGCCTCTCCTTGCTCAGCTGAGTGGAAGGTGTATGTTGAACTGTGGAAAAGTGGAGGAGCTAAACTGTCGAGGAAATCTTTAGAATCATAACCTGAGTGGATTAGTTTTGTACCAAAATTCACCTTGCTACTCATAAAAACATCTCCTTTTTACATGTAAACGCTTTCACTAATATTATACAAAAAATTTGGAAATTTGTGCAAAATATAAATTTCGTATGAGTAATTATTTTCGTTACTCGTATGAAAAAAGGTAAACATTCATAAAATAACAATGATATTCGCGAGAATATCATTAGTTCTTAATCCTACCGGAGAGGGTGAGTGGTTTGAGTTATAAAAATTATTTAGATCCACGCTCTGAGCTTTTTCATCATAATTGGACAAGGCCTAAGCGTTCAAAATCGCAAGTAAATGGTCATACGCAAATGTCTCAAACAAACATTATACTTCGTAGTAATGCAAAGGCTCATCGTTGGTAGGGTTTGGAACAATTGGATTGGGTGACTCAACCCAATCCATTTTTTATGGAGAATGTTAGAATCATGATATAATTTTATTCGGAATAAATAAAAAAATCATTTTCCTAGGAACCGCTGAACTTTATGAAGAATGAAGGAGCCGATTTCATTGACACCGTTCTTTTCGATATTTAAAAAAAAGAAAAATAAAGAAATTCATATATGTCAAAAAAATATAGATCGTTTCTATAATCAAAAAGAAATAGATCAATTTGGGCTATATTTGAAAAAAAAGAACCTAGTGATAAAAGAATATGAATGTTTAAATCATTGTAAAGAATGTAAAAAGATGCCGTATGTAGAAATAGATGGAGAAACGATTTTTCGTGAAAATGTTCCTGAACTAATAAAAGAATTAGAAGAACGGGAATGATCCTTTAAAGGTAAATATTGAATAGATGTGGAATTATATAATTTATTACTGACATTATTCTATGAATCTTGTAAAATCATATATTTATATAGGGAAATAGAAAAAGGGGAGTCGAGATAGATGTATAAAAAATGGAAAATAGTCAGTATCTTTTCTATACTATTGACATTTTTGTTTACATTGACAGTTCAAGCAAACGATGATGAAGTGATCAATGAGAAGTTAGGAGTTCCAATTGTTGTCTATGGAGAGTCCCTTTCAGAAGCACAGAAACAAGAAGTGAAACGTCTATTAAAAGTCGATGAAACAAGTAATGTAAAAGAAATAACAGTAACAGCAAAAGATTTAGTGAAATATATCAATGGTGACCCTAATTCCCAAATGTATTCTTCTGCCAAAATCACAAGATTAAATGAGGGAGAAGGATTAAAGGTCAATCAAATAACACCTGAAAACATTACGGAAGTTACAGATGAAATGTATGCAAATGCCTTATTAACAGCAGGGATTAAGGATGCGCAGATTGATGTAGCTTCTCCAATTAAAGTAACAGGGCATTCAGCCTTAACAGGAATATATAAAGCCTATGAAGTGAGTGGTGGTGAAGAGCTTGACCGAGTTAGGCTTGAGATTTCTAATGATGAGTTAAATTTAGCAACGGATTTAGCTAAAAAAGAGGGATTAAATCAAGAGTCGGTTAGCCAATTATTTACAGAAATAAAAAAAGAAATGGCTGATCAAGTTCCGGCTAATAGGAAAGAAATAGAAAAAATTGTTGATGAACAATTGAAAGAATTAAAAATTCAATTAAGCGAAGCAGATCGACAAAAGCTGATCGATTTATTTGATCGTATGCGTTCAATTGATATAAACTTTGATGAAGTAAAAAATCAATTAAATGACATTGCTAAACAATTAAAAGATAAAATTAATGATGTCATTCAAAATGAAGGTTTTTGGAACAGACTGATTGATGGCATAGTAAATTTCTTTAAAGCGATCATCAACTTCTTTAAAGAGTTGTTTTAACGAATAAATTAATAAACAAGCGTTTACCGATATCAAGAATGCAATCAAATACAAGATGATCTCTATCATTTAAATAGGGATCATCTTTTTTAAATCGTGTGTTCTCTCAAAGCTGTTCATATTATTTGTTGGGAAAAGTTAATATTTACAATGTACGAGATTAATGAATGATCAATAAAGAACTACATACTATAGTCAAAATAATTTAATAATTCTATCAAAAGATTTCATTTTTATTAGAATTCAAGTAAACTAGAGACAATAACGGATATGGCTAAATGAGGTGGCAAGGAATGAGTCAACAACAGTTAAATGATCAAACAGTACATAGAAATTATTATAAGGAAATATATGAAACGTTAAAAAATGAACCTTATGCAAATTTTCTCGGAATTGAACTAGTAGAATTAGGTGAGGGAACGGCGAAAGCAACATTAGAATTAAAAGAGCATATGTTAAACGCACATGGGACTGCCCATGGAGCAATCATATTTGCCATTGCTGATTATGTATTTGCATGCGCAAGTAATTCCTATGGAAAAACTTCTGTTGGTTTGTCGACTACAGTTAATTTCATGGCTCCAGGAATTATGGGGCATCAATTAATCGCAACGGCTAAGGAAGTGAAACGAAACAATCGGACTGCGTGGTACTTAATTGAAGTGGAAAGCAACGGGGAATTAATTGCTACCATGGATGCACTTGTTTATAGAAAAAATGAATATTTCGTTCCAATAGAAATATAAAAGATTGGTCATCTCGCCAATCTTTTATTTTTTTAATAAGCTTTCGATATCTTTTTCAATTTTTAGAGGAGATGTGTTAGGAGCATAGCGTTTATAAACCGTTCCATCTTTCTTAATGAGGAATTTTGTAAAGTTCCATTTAATTGATTCTGAACCGAGTAAACCTGGCGCCATTTCAGTTAAATATTTAAATAAAGGAATGGCGTTTTCTCCTTTGACATCAACTTTGGAAAACATCGGGAAGGTTACACCGAAGTTAAGGGAGCAAAATTCCTTAATTTCCGCTTCAGAATCTAGTTCTTGTCCTCCAAACTGATTGGAAGGAAAGGCGAGAATTTCAAAACCTAAATGATGATATTTCTCATAAAGTGTTTGCAACTCTTGATATTGAGGGGTAAATCCACATTTGCTGGCGGTATTAACAATTAAAACAACTTTTCCTTTATATTCCTCTAAAGAAATTTCTTTGCCATCAATCGTTTTGGCAGAAAATTGATAAATACTCATTTTTATATCCCACCTTTACGGAAGTTATATTAAAAGTAACATAACATCCAATGAAAGGTGAAATAATTTGCTGTTAGGAAGCATTTCCTTTTTCATCATGCTCATACTCAATAAAATCTTCCGTATCCTCTATATAATCTTGGTCAGATGTATTTTCTTCAATAAATATAGACGGGTCAATCTTGTGTTTATTATTAAAACTGTTCAATTCATCTTGATCGAGTATGCCGGTTCTTAAAATATGAATATAAAGTTCATGGAATTTCAATCCGTTCAGTTGATGGACCGTTAGGGAATCAAGGTTATATTTTTCTTTTAATATAAACACCAATTCTTTTGCCATTGAGGAAGTATGTTCATTTTCTAAAAATAGCTCGTTTTCTTGAGAATTTTTTGAACTTCTTAACCATTTTCCTATAAGATAAGAAATGATAAGAATGACAACTACAGTAAGTATCAACCAAACCATTTGTATTCATCTCCTTTCACAGTCTATTAAATGTATACGATTATAATGGAAAAATATTTATAAATAATCGGAAATTATTATAATAGAAGTGCGCTTGCAATCCTCAATGGAAGAGGGTGAAAAAGAAATGATGGATGAAATTGAAAAACGGAAATCCCAGCATATTGAAATAACATTAAATCAAGATGTGGAAGGAGATAATATAACAACCGGATTAGAAAGGTATCGTTTTATTCACGAAGCGCTGCCTGAAATAGATTTTCAAGAAATCTCTTGCGAAACCGTCTTTTTGAAGAAACGAATGAAAGTACCATTCGTCATAAGTTCAATGACTGGAGGAACGGAAAAAGCAAGTTCAATCAATCAACATTTGGCTGAAGCAGCGGAAGAATGTGGTTGGGCTATGGGGCTAGGTTCCACACGTGCAGCAATTTCAGAGCCGTCACTGGCACATACATTTCAAGTACGAAAGTATGCACGAACTATCCCCTTATTTGCAAACCTAGGTGCTGTTCAACTAAATTACGGTTTTGAATTAGAACAATGCAAAAAAATTATTGAAATGACAGAGGCAGATGCCCTTGTTTTACATCTCAATAGTATGCAAGAACTATTTCAAGTCAATGGGGATACAAACTTTAAAGGGTTGCTATTGAAAATAGAAAAACTTTGCTCTCAACTACCTGTTCCTGTAGGAATCAAAGAAGTGGGTTGGGGAATACATGGACGACTAGCAAGAAAACTGTTTGACATAGGAGTTTCCTTTGTTGATGTAGCAGGCGCAGGAGGGACTTCTTGGAGTCAAGTAGAAAAATACCGATTGAATGATGAAGTGAAAAGAAAAGCGGCAGAAGCATTTAGCGACTGGGGAATTCCAACATCAGAGGCGGTCGTCGACGCTCGAAATTATTGTAAAAAAGAAACGATAATAGCTAGCGGTGGAATTAAAAACGGTGTTGAGGCAGCAAAAGCGATCGCGTTAGGGGCAAACCTCGTAGGATTTGGAAGATCTATTTTAAAAGAAGCAACAGAATCTACGGAGGAAGTACTGAAAAAGTTTAAACAATTAGAATTTGAATTGAAAGCTTCTATGTTTGGAATAGGGGTATCATCAATTCAGGAACTGATGTATACAGATAGAATTCAAAAAAGATAATGAGAAAAAATACTTGTTAATCCATTGATAGTTATGCATAATAATTGTGAATCATGTTTTCTAGGGTTCCGCGATGATTGTATCGGTCTGGTCCAAGAGAAAACACACAACCATTAGTTGTGCCACGGAGGGATAAAAGCCCGGGAGATATCAAAAATGTGATATCTTTCGGGTTTTATTTGTTAGTTTCAATAAAAATAATAAGTGTTGATTTACTATGGGAGGTTCATTCATGAACGTTAACTGGATAAAAATATTTGTAGGAGCCGTTTTTGAGATATGCTGGGTTGTTGGTTTGAAACATTCATATAATATTTGGACGTGGATGGGAACAGGCATCGCTATTTATTTAAGTTTTTATTTTTTAATAAAAGCCAGCGAAAATCTTCCTGTAGGAACCGCATATGCCGTTTTTGTTGGATTAGGGACTGCTGGAACTGTCATCGTTGAAATGGTGTTATTTCATGAACCAATAAAAATAATAAAAATTTTATTAATAGGAGTCTTATTAGTAGGAATTATTGGCTTGAAATTGGTTACTCCTAATGAGAAGAAAGAAGGGGAATCAAACTAATGGCTTGGTTGTATCTAATTTTAGCGGGAACTTTTGAAATGTTAGGAGTTACATCCATCAATAAGTTTAATGAAAAAAAGAATGTGTGGACTGTTCTTTATCTCATTAGTAGCTTTTTCTTAAGCTTTTTATTCTTATCATTTGCAATGGAAACAATATCAATGGGAACGGCTTATGCTGTTTGGACTGGAATTGGAGCTGTTGGTGGGGCAATAATAGGAATTATATATTATGGAGAATCTAAAGATTGGAAAAGAATAGTGTTTATTCTCATTATTATTATGGCTGTGATCGGTTTAAAGCTTATTTCTTAATAGTTAAATCATTTCATCCACTATAAGTCTGTTTTCAATTTTTCTCAATGATTTCGTAACATATTGATTCCATATTTCATTAACATGTATAATTCTAATTGAATATTATCTTAAATAACTTGACTTTTTGAAGGAAAAAATGTATCTTTTATAAAAATTCATACAAGATAAACGATGAAGAGGACTAGTAAAACGGTTAAGGCTTTTTCAGAGAGGAAATCATTGGTGAGAGATTTCTAAAGTCTCCGTTTGAACCTACCTTCGAGTTCAATATCGACAAAGATATTGCGGAGTTGCTCCGTTATCAAAAAAGAGTGTACAGTAAATTTACTGTAAATGAGGGTGGTACCACCAAGTCTCGGTCCCTATGTTTGGATGGAGGCTTTTTTTATTGGAATAAATAAATGATTTTATAAAAAAGGAGTGTAAAAAATGGCGAAAGAGAAGAAATTTGTTGAAGAAATTACCGCCATGGAAGAAGACTTTGCCCAATGGTATACAGACGTTGTAAAAAAGGCAGATCTCGTTGACTACTCATCAGTACGAGGATCCATGATTATTCGTCCTTATGGATATGCTATTTGGGAAAATATTCGAGATATCCTTGATCAAAAAATAAAAGAAACAGGGCATGAAAATGTGTATATGCCATTGTTCATCCCAGAGAGCCTGTTACAAAAGGAAAAAGACCATATTGAAGGGTTTGCTCCAGAAGTGGCATGGGTCACTCATGGAGGATCGGAAGAACTTCATGAAAGATTAGTTGTACGTCCAACATCAGAGGTTTTATTCTGTGAGCATTATGCCAATATCATTCATTCATACCGAGACTTGCCAAAACTTTATAATCAATGGAGCAATGTTGTTCGTTGGGAGAAAACAACAAGACCGTTTTTACGCTCATTAGAGTTTTTATGGCAAGAAGGTCATACCGCACATGCAACTGATGAAGATGCGGCAGAAGAAACATTGCGCATGTTAAATGTGTATACAGATGTATTAGAAAATTATTTAGCATTACCAGTTATAAGAGGACAAAAAACAGAAAAAGAGAAATTCGCCGGTGCAAAATATACATTAACCATTGAAAGCTTAATGCATGATGGAAAAGCGCTACAATCTGGAACATCGCATCATTTAGGAACTGGTTTTGCAGAAGCATTTGGCATTCAATATACCGATCAAAATGGAGAATTGCAATATGTGCACCAAACATCGTGGGGAATTACCACTCGCCTAATTGGGGCATTAATAATGGTACACGGAGATAACCGAGGATTGGTTTTACCACCAAGAATTGCACCTAAGCAAGTAATGATTGTACCTATTGCTCAACATAAAGAAGGGGTTCTTGATTTTGCCTATAATTTAAAAGATCGACTAAGAAAAATAGTCCGTGTCGATATTGATGCTAGTGATAAAATGCCTGGCTGGAAATTCAATGAATATGAAATGAAGGGAATACCTGTACGATTAGAAGTAGGACCAAAAGATATTGAGAAAGAACAAGTTGTACTAGTTCGAAGAGATACAGGTGAAAAAATCTTTACTCCAATCGCGGAACTAGAAGAAAAATTATTGGCATTATTGGAAGATATTCAACAAAATCTATACAACAAGGCGAAAGAGCATCGTGAGAAGAAGACAAGTACCGCAACAAACATGGATGAGTTTAAAAAGAATTTAGAAGAAAATCCTGGTTTTATCAAGGCAATGTGGTGCGGTGATCGAAAATGTGAAGATCATATAAAAGAAGAAACTTCTGCTACATCGCGCTGTATCCCATTTGAACAAGAAAAAATACATGATCAATGTGTAGTATGCGGTAAAGAAGCTAAACATATGGTTTATTGGGCAAAAGCATATTAAAAATCTAAAAAGTTTGAGAGAAGCCATATACAAAAACAGCTCCCAAAAGACAGATGAAATTTTATATCTGTTCCTTTGGGAGCTAAATTATTTATTTTAAATCCATTTAGTCTTTTATTTTTTATAGGAATTGACAATAGTTTTGTACCAAGGATGCCAATTTAATCTACATGATCGGTAATTTGAACTTTAAAAACGATCACTTGCGGAAGATTTTCATGTCCTTTTAATTCGCCTTTTTCACTTACACTAAGAGTCCTATTTGAAATAGCTTCATAACAAATATAAGTTGGTTTGTTTTTCTCTAATTTAATAAATTCATTACCGACAAGCTTACCTGTTACTATGCCATTTTGATCATTTGCATCATTTCCTAACAAATCAATCTTTTGTTCAATCTGTCCATCTAATAAACTTACGGCAATTTTACTTTGATCAGACGTAAAATTGTGATCGAATGAAACAGATAAAAGATCTTGATCAAAATAGGTTTGATTACTATTAAGAAGTGATCCTGATTGTTCAGTTTTCTTGCCATAACGATATTCTTCCATTTCAATTAACAGATTATCTGATTGCTTTAATGTACCGTCTATTTCAAACGAAAACATTTGATAAATACCCGTTCTAGATATGAGATCATTCTTCTCGTCATTTAAAGGAACGTATCGAATCGATAAATCCGTTTTTGAAGGATTATCCTTATCAATAAACATGTTACATCCTTCTAAAAATGTGGAAAACGTTAATAATAATAACACAAATATCTTTTTTAACATTTCCCTCATCTCCAAAATTTTACTCTCATTTAATTATACAAAATTTTGAATTGAAGGAAAAGTCTTATCATTTATTATTTTTTTTAACCTATGATAAAAATGGTAAAATAAGAGTGAAGATTGTGCACATACGTATATTTATGAGGTGATTCTATTGAATATAAGAAAAGAAGTGCCAATGAAAGAAACAATCGCAATAAAAACTAGTCATGTATTTCCTCAACATACAAATTCTCATGGGACACTTTTTGGGGGGATACTATTATCATACATAGATGATATTGCATCTATTTCTGCTATTAAGTTATGTCAAAATCCCGTTGTTACTGCCTCTATTGACTCAGTTGATTTTGTAAAGCCAATAGTTGTTGGAGATGCTGTCACATTAGAAGCAATGGTTACTTGGACTGGAAGAAGTTCGATGGAAGTATTAGTTAAAGTAACTGCAGAACATTTGTTAACTGGGGAAAAATCCATTGCTGCCTTTTCCTTTTTAACTTTCGTAGCTCTGGATGAAAATGGAAAACCTACACCTGTACCAAAAGTAATACCAGAAACAGAACGGGAAAGATGGCTGAATGAAACTGGTGAAAAACGAGCATTACATAGAAAAAATAGAAAGAAGGAAAGTGAAGAACTATTAAAATTTTTGGAGGAAGGTAAATAAACCTTCCTATTTTCACCTGTAGCAATAAAAAGATGTTTTATATTAAATAGTGTTTAGACTTATTAAATAGTAAAGATAAGTAAAAAAGATCAAATTCTGCTTTTTTAGTCCAAATCTTGTTTTTTTATCTGAAGAGGTGTAGGATAAATATTCCTATAGTATACTATTAATAATGGATTTATTTTTGAAAGGGGACTTAACAATGTTAAGAAAACTTTTTGGGAAAAAAGAAGATGCTCCTATCACTGTTTCAATCATAGCTCCTCTTACTGGAAAGGTGATTCCATTAGAAGAAGTTCCAGATCCTGTTTTTTCTCAAAAAATGATGGGGGACGGAGTAGCGATCACACCTTCTGAAGGAAAAGTAACAAGCCCTGTAGATGGAGAAATTATTCAAGTGTTCCCAACGAAACATGCAATTGGAATTAAAGCAAAAAATGGTGCGGAAATATTAATTCATATTGGATTAGATACAGTGAATATGAATGGAGAAGGATTTACGACCCATATCCAGGAAGGAAAGAAGGTAAAAACTGGAGATTTATTGGTCACATATGATCTTGAATTGGTGAAAGAAAAAGCACGTAGCATAGTGACACCGATTATTATTACAAATAGTGATCAAATGACTACTACAGATAAACAAGAAGGATCGGAAGTAACAAGTGGTGATCACGTAATCATGACGGTATCGAAAAAGTAAAAATAAAATAGGATTACGAGTAAAAATTCGGATAATTACTGTTTTCATTTGTTAAATTTGAAATTAACGTTTGGACAGTAAGCTTATCCGGATTTTTTTGCATTTTTAAGGAATTGAATTAGGAAGTCTTTCCAGAATTTTTAACGAGTTTTGATTAAGTTTTTTATTTATTTAAATTACATAGGTAGCTATAAGAAGAGTATAAAATAATAATTCAGAAAAATTGTATTATATATAAAATTGAAAAAATTTTAATTCAATAGTATTATAGAAAAATCATGAGGAGGATAAAAGTACTATGAAATACATACAGGTAATTATTAAACAGCTCATTCTATTTATGATTGTCTCCCTTTTATTTTTATTTATCATTTTTATGCCAAGAGATGTAACAATGACTACTGGGGAAGGAGGAATGTTTTTATCTGCTGAATATCATTATTCGTTTGAACAACATATGGATAATATTTTAGAGTTTTTTCGCTATCTTTCTCAAGTAGAGGAGTTGCCAGAACTAGTATCTGGTCAACCATTTATGGAAACAGTGACAAATACCATTCAGAAAAGCATGATTATTGTCCTTCCTTCATTATTACTTGCATTTTTTTTAGGTATTGCAAAAGGGATCTATGATTATAAGTCTGAAAGGAAAAAATCTTGGTTTCTTGGAAAAGGAACTACTTGGATTTTTCTCTCTATTCCGGATATATTTGTAATTATATTTATTCAGTTATCTTTATTAATTCTCTATGATCACGGTCTATTTTTCCATGTTGATATATATGGCAGTGATAAGATAGATAATTACATAGTTTGCATTTTATTTTTAATAATTTATCCATTATTTTACATATCGAATGTTACATATATGAGTTTAAAAGATGAAGAAAGAATGGATTATATTAGAACAGCAATGGCAAAAGGTACGAAAGAAATGAGAATCCTCTATATTCATGTTTTAAAAAATTGTTGGGGGAAAATATTGACCCATACGAACACGATAACATTGTATGTGTTATCTAATTTGTTTATAGTTGAAAGACTTACAGATTTTCGTGGAGCTGGTATGAAGTTTTTTGAGGCTATTGCCCCTGCAACATCATTTCATCCAACCAGTGCAAATTTTAGTATTAACTTTGTAGCAACGTTTGTTTATGCTACTTTCTTTACCGTTGTTATCTTCCTTTCTAATCTTATTAGTAAACTTTTTAAAGCATACTTGAGTCCATCAGAGATGGAGGGTAGACAATGAAAAAAAATTATTCATTGATATTTGGACTCATTTTTTTATTTTTTATAATCATGATTATATTTTTGGGACAATATTTTCCTTTTGTTGATAAAGAACTGACACGGACTAGTATGATAAAAACGGATGAAGGAATAATGATTCCTCCCTTTCCTCCTATGAAAGGGTATATTTTAGGATCAGATAACAATGGAGTGGATGTTTTAAGTAGATTAGTTATAGGAGCGAAGGAAACATTTTTGATAGTTTTGACGATCGTTATAATAAGATATTTGATTGCCATTCCTTTAGGTGTTTTTAGTTTTTACAACAAATTTATTCGCTATATTCTTACAGGAGTTAATCAAATGTTTTCCTTTATGCCCCCGATCTTTTTTATTGCATTGTTTATCGGAATCCCAGTGATTGTTTTTTCGGAATCAAGACCCATATGGATGATAGTGATTATTGCTTTTGTAGAAGTTGGAAGGGTTGCGGATTCAATCTTTCAAAATTTAGAAGAAATATCTAAAAAATCCTTTGTTGAGGCGGGGATTACAACAGGATGTACAAAGACTACGTTGTTTAGGAAATATTATTGGCCACCATTATTGCCACAAATTTTAATTCATTTTACAAATGATATTGGCCGAGTGTTATTTATTATCGCTCAATTAGGACTTGTTGGGATATATATTACTCACGAATTTGTGTCTCAGCTAGGAGGAAGCTATTTAGCTTTAAATACTTCTAATGCGTGGCCGACCATGTTTTCTACTTTGCTTCATGATATATTTGGTGCTCGATGGATTCCGTTTGCCACAGTAGGTTTTATTGGATTTTCATTATTCACAATTAATTTATTAGTTTCAGGTATGAAAACTTATTTCGATAAAAAATATAGACTATATTCTGAATAGATCTTTGTCATTATTTCATATTGGAAGGGACTGCTTATAAAAGTCCATTTTAGAGTGAAATTTTTTAAAATTATAAAACCCAAGAATGTGGATATAAACCAGCATACTTGGGTCCTACTTTTTTCAAGGTTACGGCTAAAATAGTCCTTTTTATTAACAAGTATTACCTTTTAATAAACATTTGCGTCCAGTAAACTCCGTAACTGCCTCCTTTCGCATAACCTACTCCAATATAGTTATAATTGGCATTTAAAATATTTGCTCGATGACCTGGACTATTCATCCAGCTTTGTACAACAGAAGCAGCAGTTTGTTGGCCAGCTGCAATATTTTCGGCTGCTGCAGTATAATGAATTCCAAAATTTTTAATCATAGTAAATGGTGATCCGTATGTTGGACTTGTGTGAGAAAAATAATTTTTATCCCTCATATCCATCGATTTATATCGTGCTACTCTGGATAATTCCCAGTCTGCTTTTAAAGGTGGAAGTCCATTTTTAGATCGCTCGATATTTGTTAAGCGGATGACTTCATTTTCAATAGATTTGATTGCATCGATGTTAGGAATGTAAACTTTTTGACCAGGATATATCAAATTGGGATTTTTAAACTGAGGGTTGGCTTGGATAATTTCAGAAAGACCAATTTGGTACTTTTGAGCAATTTTCCATAAGGAATCACCACGTTGTACATAATATACATCTGCAGCTATTGTTGGAGTAACTCCGCCGATTGTAAATAAAGTCATTGCGACAGTGATAGATAATATTTTCTTTTTCATGTTTATAAAATGTGATGCAATGTTTATTTTTATACCTAAGTAAAAAATACCATCATATTTTTTTGAAATAGAAATGAAAAATATTTTTAAAAGAAAAAATAGAGGTAATATAGTAGAATTTATAGTAAAAAGAAATGGATTTCTAATAGGGAGAATATTATGAAAAAAATTGTTTATTTTACATGTATTATTGCATTGCTTTTATTTCAAGAAACGACACTAGCAGAAGAAGAACCTTCTTTAAATATACAAAGTGAATCAGCTATTTTAATAGATGCGAAAACAGGAAAAATATTATATGAAAGAAATGCATATGAAAAAATGTATCCAGCTAGTATAACAAAAATTGCTACCGCAATTTATGCAATTGAAAAAGGAAATCTAAATGACGCAGTTACGATTAGTGAAAATGCACGAAATGTTGAAGGTACTAGGGTTTACCTAGAACCTGGTGAGGAAGTTTCTTTAGAACAATTAATCATTGGTTTGTTAATGAATTCTGGTAATGATGCAGGTGTTGCAATAGCAGAGCACATACATGGTTCAATAGAAAAATTTGCAGAAGAGTTAAATAAATTTTTAGAGGACAAAGTTGGTGTTAAAAATACGCATTTTACCAACCCACACGGTTTATTTGATTCTGAACATTATACAACGGCTTATGATATGTCATTAATTACTCAATATGCTTTAAAGAATGAGACATTTCAGCGTTTTTTCCAGATGTCTGAATATGAATGGCATAGTAAATCATGGGATACGACTATTTATACTCACCATCGGATCTTAAAAGGTGAGTTCCCTTATGAAGGGGTTACTGGTGGCAAAAATGGTTTTGTAAATGAATCAGGCTTCACGCTTGTAACAACAGCAAAACGGGATCATATTGAACTAATTGCAGTAACCTTAAATGCCCCATATAATGACATTTCCTATACCGATACACTAGAATTATTGGATTATGGTTTTAATCAATTTCAAACTTCAGTGATTGAGAAAAATACCGAATTTTATTCACAAGGGGAAACCTTTAAGGTGTCCCAAAATCTTTATTACACCCGACCGAAAGATCACGAAGTTCAGACAGAAGTGAGCGAAGATGGAACCCTTACGATAAAAACTGAAGAGGGAGAAGTGTTAGAGACTTTTCAATTAAAAGATCCTAATAAGGAAAAAATGGCATTTTCTACTCAATCCTTTGAAGATAAAAAGGAAAGTTCATCCAATGATGAAAAATCATATTGGCCTATGTTCTTGTTAGTTTTAGCAGGCTTAGGTGGATGTGTATTTATCTATCACAGGTTGAAGCCGATTTAAATATGAAAGAGGCATATCTCAAGATGGTATGGTATTATCCCCTACAGGTAGACAGTAAAAAAAGAGGACATTTGATATGATGTTCTTAGGAGTCTACTTGGGAGGG